>NZ_JBJEFJ010000076.1:0-13486 GCF_051873915.1 Pradoshia sp. | reverse complement strand
CCAATGCCCAGGCAAGGGGTATATAGGATGAGGAAAGGGTGGACATCCTCTGGGCAACGGCCTTCTCAGCCTCCCCCAGTACCCCATACTCAGGAAATCATTACATATTCCATCGCAAAAAAAGAAACCTTTGCTTATCACGAGCAAAGGTTTCTTTCTATTCAAACCTATTCGAATTTCAATGGGTCACCATCAAAGGATTCGTCTGCCACTTTGATTGAGTCAGTAGGGCAGCCTTCGAAAGCATCCATCATGTCATCTTCTAGAACGTCAGGAATTTCGACGATTCCTTGGTTATCATCTAAAGTAACAAATGCAATGCCTTCATCGTCGTAATCATAAATATCTGGAGCTGCGGCACCGCATGCTCCGCAAGCAATGCATGTTTCTTTGTCTACGATTGTGAATTTTGCCATGCTATTATACCTCCCGCAAATAAATAATTTAATATCCTTTCCGGATATCAAACCCCTCACCTTATTGTAAAACTCAAGTACTGACTTTTCAATAGCCAATATTTCATGGTTATGTAAGGCTTTTGCCGCATTGCCGATGGAAACTTGCATCATTTAAGACAAGTATTTGGTAAAATAAAGATGTCTAATCATGTAGAATGGGGTGAGTTTATTATAACATACATCGATGGATTAATACTGTATTTAATAAAAGTGTTAAAGGGTCAAAGGACGGTGTATTCGCCTTTACATATACTTAATGGGAAACGTTCCTCCCAGCCAATCCAGGATGCCAGATTGTATGGGTTGGATCCTTTTTTTGCAGTGTTGCCTAAGCTTTCCCGTGAAGAGTGGGATGAGCATTTGAGGTTTTTGAAGGAACGAGAGCTGATTGAGCCGGTGGGTGATTTGACCTATATTTGTTCGGATGCCGGATTGGCGTTTCTTGACGAATGGCGAGAACAGTATGAACCGATGAGTCATTTGAATGGCTTCCTTTTTAAGGAGACGGCTCCTTTGTTTTGGGCAAGACTTCAGTTGCTTGTCCAGGTGTTGTCCAATATGGTCCACGAAAATCATTCATTTATTCCTGTGCAGAGAAATTTGGACCATCAGCGCTTTGTAAAGAGTTGGCTGAAGCAGCACGGCAAAAACCTTCGAAAGTTCTCTCGGGAGCTTTATGAAGAGCTTCATCATTGCTTGGATAGGCTGCATGGGGCTTCACCTGAGCTGTTTGTCATGCTTTTGTCGGGGCATGAGAGGGCAGGAATGACTTTGTCACAGGCAGCAAGAAAGCTTGGGATTGATCATTATTATGCGCAATTTCTTTTCTTGGATACGCTGCATTATATGATGGAATCTGCGCGAAAAGAACCATTTCCTCTTCTGAATAGTCTTCTCGTTCAGGAGGAGCAGAACGAATCTGTGCTGACTAATTCGACGAAAATGACATGGAAATTAGTTCGGCAAGGGTTAACAATCGAGCAGATTGCCCGAGCTCGAAGGTTGAAGATTAATACGGTTGAGGATCATATTGTTGAGATTGCTTCCTTTATTGAGGGATTCAGTATAGAGGATTATGTGACGGATGAGGAGCAGAGACAGATTGTGGAGGCAGCAAATTCTGTTCATACAGGCCAATTGCGGTCCATTAAGGAGCTCCTGCCCCCGGGATTCCCTTATTTCAAGATTAGGCTTGTCATGACGAAATGGAAGAGAGGGGATCAGCATGGGAATGCTTGAGGAGCAATTAACGAGATTATTTGGATTTCCTTCCTTCAGGATGGGGCAAAAGGAGGTAGTGGAAGCGGTCCTTAGTGGTCAGGATACATTGGCGATGCTGCCGACCGGTACAGGGAAAACCTTGTGTTTTCAGCTTCCGGGATACTTGCTTGATGGACTGGTGGTCGTCGTTTCCCCGCTGCTCTCCTTGATGCAGGATCAGGTAGAGCAAATGAAGGCGAAGGGGGAGAAGAGAGTGGCTGCCTTGAACTCATTTGTGAATAAGGAAGAACGCGAGATGGTCCTTCGTTCGCTTCATCTGTTGAAATTTATTTATGTGTCACCTGAGATGCTCCAATCCAGGTTCGTTTTGCAGAAAATCAGCCGGCAGAAGATTTCTTTATTCGTTGTGGATGAGGCGCACTGCATTTCGCAATGGGGATATGATTTTAGACCGAGCTATTTGAGGCTCGGGGATATTCGTAGTGCATTAGGTAATCCGGTTACCTTGGCCCTGACGGCAACAGCCACAAAGGAAGTGCGGAGGGATATTCTGGATAATTTATCTATTCCGAACGCTCGTGTAATGGTATATGAGGTGAATAGGGAAAATATCGGAATCCTAGTAGAAGCGGTCGAAGGAAGCGAAGAAAAGCGGCAGAAGCTATATGCTTATTTAAGTGTCTTGAAGGGACCGGGCATTATTTATGTGTCCAGCCGAAAGCTTGCCGAGAGCCTGTGCAGTGACTTGCTTAATGCAGGCTATCATAAGGCGGCTTTCTATCATGGAGGCATGGATACGAATGATCGAATATTAATTCAACAGCAGTTTGCCCAAGGGCAGCTCAATTTGATTGTTGCGACGAATGCTTTTGGGATGGGGATCAATCTAGAGAACTTGCGTTATGTCATTCATTATAATATGCCCTCTAGCATGGAGGCGTATGTCCAGGAGATTGGACGGGCTGGAAGAGATGGTCTTCTATCTTTGGCCTTGCTCTTCTATTCTGAAGGGGATGAACGGATTTCTGCGAAAATGATTGAGAAGGATTATCCTGAGGTCTCGGATATTGAATGGTATTTGGCTAATCGTGATACTCTTTTAGAACCAAAATCAGGCATCATAGTTGATGAAAAAATTGAACGAATGAGAGAGGCAGACCGCATTCTTGAGAGAAGCGAGGGGGAAAGTCTTGCTTCGCGAAAAAATAGGCTGTCTGCTTATTTTGATGAGCGCCTTTCAGATAAGCTTCGTAAGCTATGGCAATTCAGGGAGTGGATTCGGTCAAGCAAGTGCCGAAAAGAATCGATTGCCGCCTATTTTGACCAGGAATCAAGCGGAGGAGGAGAGCTTTGCTGTGATAATTGCGGGCTGACATTTGAAAGGATGGTTCAGGCCCTGCCGGAAGAAAACGTATTAGATCATCACTATCAAGGGTGGAGGGCTGAGCTTGCCCGCCTTTTTGGTGAGGAGGGTGAATCAGGACAGCATGAAGAATAAACAGGCAGAAATGATTAAGAATTTAACGGATGAGGAGTTATATAAGCAACTGCTCCTCACGCAAGGTCTGCTTTTGACGGCAGCGGTCATTATCGGTTACTTTGCCTTTGATGATTTCGGCCAATTTACCGTTCTTCTCCGGTTAGAGGGTTGGCCGTTGTGGCTTGGTTTCTTAGCTGGATTATTGGTTGTGGCCATAGATTTGGCGGGGATGAAGTACTTGCCTGCCTCCTATTATGATGATGGAGGCATTAATGAGCGGGTATTTCAATCATTATCAGTGCCAAGGATTGTCTTTCTGACCGCGTTGATTGCGATTAGTGAAGAAATGTTATTCCGCGGGGTTATTCAGGCAAATTGGGGGATATGGGCTGCAAGTCTCATCTTTGCGGTGATTCATGTCAGGTATTTATCTCATTGGTTTTTGTTTTTGAATATATGTTTGCTGAGTCTTTTTATCGGATTAATTTTTGATAGTACCGGAAGCCTTCCGGCGACCATTATCATGCACTTTGTGATTGATTTGCTTCTCGGCCTTTATTTGAATAAAAAGGGGGCGGACAGGTCCTCATAAAACCCAGATAAGCTTCATAGGCTTAAATGGGGGTGGACGGATGGAAGCAATACGGAGCAGTGCAGATCATATCACAGATGAAGCAACAAAGGTCATTTTGAATAATGTGGTTAAGCGCAAGAAGAAGTATGACCATTATAAGAGCCGGCATTTCATCAGTGTATATCTTACACTCGGGCTGGCAGGTGTGTTTCTTTACTATATATATCGAACGGTAATCTCACCGTATGCGTATTCGTTCTATGAAATGTATGAGCAGTTTTTCCAGAACCCAGTCCATTTACTCGGTACAATTATCTTGGCGGGTGTCTATGGGTCCATGCTGTATTTCAAAAAGAAAATGGACAAAGCTGAGAAGGAATTTCATGCGCTGAGATGTGAGATTGTGGACCGCAGCAAGGATTTGTGGAAGAGTGAATCTGCCTGGAAAAACCGGCATATTGTCTTTCAGAAAATGAAGGATATGTATGATATTAATCTTTTTCACGAAAATAAATAATTGCTTCTTCCTTTTGGCAGGAAAGAAAGGAGTCCGTGTCGAAAAAGATTAGTATACGTTTATTGGCTAAATAATTGGAGGTGCTGTCAGATGTTTGTGAAGAGTATCATGATATCAAAATATCATTGTCATACTGTTTCTTATGATGATTCACTAGAGTTGGTATTGAAAAAGCTTGATGAAAAACAAATTGAAGCTGTACCAGTATTAAAGGATGAAAAGTATGTAGGAACGATTACTCGATATCGAATTTACAAGCAGGCATTTCTGTCTGAGCTGCCTCGAAGCATATACTTAAAGGATATTAAGGCGGCAGATATTGCTGAGCGCAATAAGACGCTGACTGGTCAAGAAATCTTCGAGAATGTCCTTGTCGACTTAAAAGAAATGCCGCTCATGGCTGTCGTTGAGGAGGATGGTGATTTCCTTGGCATTGTAACACGATATGATGTGATGGCAGAATTCCAGCATGCCTTCGGGGTTCATGTGCCTGGTGTCAGAATTGCCTTGAAGACGGTAGAAACGAAAGGGCGGATCGCAAGGCTGACTGAATTGACACGCCAATATCAACAGCAAATCATCGCATTAATTACCTTTGATGAGACCGATAAATTAGTCAGAAGGATTGTCATTAAGGTGGCGAAATCACCAAATGTGGATAAATTTATTAAGAAGCTGGAGGAATCTGGCTTTGGAATTTTAGATATACAGGAAATGTAATACGCTAAAAAGAGCTTCCTATATGCATTATGCAGAGGCAGCTCTTTTTTTGGGATGGGTTCATTAAAGTTGAATGTTGATAGTAAAATAGGCGCTCCTTTGGTTTTGCCGCATGCAACGAAAATCAACACATATGATAAACATAGCCTTTTGGATAGAAGCATAATAACCTCTGGAGGAAACCAATGTGGGTCATCTTAATTTCCATCATGCTGTTGGGTACCGCAGCACTTATTGTGTATATGAATAGACTGGCGAAGAAGGACTTTTTGAATGTAGTGGAGCTGTCATTTGAGGATTTCCCGAGCAGTGAACGTATTAGTTTGTTTTTTATCTCTGATATTCATCGCAGGCTGATCAATGACGCCCTCATTCAGTCTGCGTTCGGAAAGGTAGACTTTGTCTTGATTGGAGGAGATCTGACAGAGAGCGGGGTTCCTATCGAGCGGGTATATGAAAACCTGGTTAAGCTAAAGGAGCTGGGTCCGGTTTATTTTATATGGGGAAATAATGATTATGAAACAGATGTTCATGAACTGGATGCCCTTTTCGTCGGTTTAGGAATTAAGGTTTTGACAGACGAGGGGGTTATTCTTGAGACGGGAGATGGCGGAAGGATCAATTTGCTTGGGGTTGACTTCTATGAGCCAGAAAAGCGGCAGGAAGGTCTTAAGAACGTCATGCTTGAGGCACAAGAGGGGACCTTTAGAATCCTGGCGAGCCATACACCTTCAATAGATAAAGAAATTCAAAAAGAGGACAGAATCAGGCTTGTTCTTAGCGGTCATACACATGGCGGGCAAATCAGGGTGTTTGGCTTTGGCCCATATCGCCATGGAGGTATTCATCACGTTGGCGAAACGACAGTGTTTACGAGCAATGGCTATGGGACGAGCGGATTACCGCTGCGATTAGGCGCAAGACCTGAAGTGCATATCATTCATCTTTCACGGATGGACCAATAGAATAAAGAGCAAACAAGGCACCTGTTTAGTCAATCCTCATATCATACAAGGGAGGATGTATTCACAGGAGGACTTGTTTATGAAGCTGAAGAGAATAAACGCCAAGAACGTCAAAGTCTTTGTTTCACAGGAGGAGTTAGAAGAAAAAGAAATGACTCCGATTAAATTGAAGATTCAGGTCCCTGACAGCCATCTCTTTTTTTATCGAATCGTAATCGAAGCGTTGGAAGAAATGGAATACTCCATTGACAGTAATATCCTAATGGATATTTATTCATATCCTGGTTACGGGATTTATATGATGATTCAAACAGAAGAGGACACAATCCTCAGCGAAAATGCCGAGATGGATAATACTTTGTCTATTCAATTTGTTGAACAGGATCATTTTATATTTGAATTCGCCGATTTTGAAGATGTAGTGGAAGTCTGCAAGATCTTATATGGGAAATGGAAGGCGGAAGGTTACTTATATCATCTGGATTCCAGTTATTATTTAAAGATTGAGAATGTTATGGCGGCAGATATGGCATCAGTTGCCTCCATCCTTCTTGAATATGGGGAGCTGTCAACATTGACAGAGGAGCTTTTGCTGGAAAAGGGATTAAGGGTATACCATGATAATATTATTCCTATCATGATGGAATACTTTAATAATTAAAGACCACTAAACCATTAGTGGTTCTTTTTTCGGAGTGAAAATGATTGTTGGTGTGATTTGGGAAGTATTGTTAGGATAAGGGAGACAGACCTCTTGCACTTCCTGTGGTCATTTGAGTATACTGTAATTGAATGTGAATAGAGACAAGTCTGTATGTTCAAACTTTTAGTGCGATAAGGCCCTTTTTTTATATTTAGATAATTTCAAATTGGTAAATATAAAGATTGAAAGCCTTTGTTGCCGTGCTGGATTAGGATTATTTATTTGTTATTCCTTCCAGATGGTTATGGAGGTATAGATTTTGTCTGGATTAAACAAATAGATTACTATTCATCTCTAGGAGGTACTAAGAATGTCAGCCGACCACCAAACCAATGAAGACAGACTGGATGTATTGAAATCTACACAAACTGTCATCCATAAGGCATTGGATAAACTCGGATATCCAGAAGAAGTATATGAATTATTGAAAGAGCCGTTACGGATGCTTACCGTAAAGATACCGGTCAAAATGGATGATGGTTCAGTAAAGGTATTTACTGGCTTTCGTGCCCAGCATAATGATGCCATTGGACCGACAAAGGGCGGAATCAGGTTCCATCCGAATGTCACTGAAAAGGAGATTAAGGCTTTATCGATTTGGATGAGTTTAAAGTGCGGCATTGTGGACTTGCCGTATGGAGGGGCTAAAGGCGGCATTATTTGTGACCCTAGAAATATGTCCTTCCGTGAACTAGAAAGACTGAGCCGCGGGTATGTCCGTGCAATCAGCCAAGTGGTAGGACCGACAAAGGATATTCCTGCGCCGGATGTTTTTACGAATTCGCAAATTATGGCATGGATGATGGATGAGTACAGCCGAATGGATGAATTTAATTCTCCAGGGTTTATTACAGGTAAGCCGTTAGTGCTAGGCGGGTCACATGGGCGTGAAACCGCTACCGCTAAGGGCGTAACGATATGTATACGAGAAGCAGCAAAGAAGCGGGGCATCGAACTAAAGGGAGCCAGGGTTGTTGTGCAAGGCTTCGGTAATGCCGGAAGCTTCTTGGCGAAATTTATGCATGACAGCGGGGCAAAGGTTATTGGTATTTCAGACGCGCATGGCGCGCTTCACGACCCTGAAGGATTGGATATTGATTATCTGCTTGATCGACGCGACAGCTTTGGTACAGTGACAAATCTGTTCCAAAATACGATTACGAATAAAGAATTGCTGGAGCTTGAATGTGATGTGCTTGTTCCAGCTGCGATAGAGAATCAAATCACAGATGAGAATGCCCATGAGATTAAAGCAAAGATTGTAGTAGAGGCAGCAAATGGGCCGACAACGCTTGAGGGTACAAAAATTCTGACTGAGCGCGGCATCTTGCTCGTTCCGGATGTCTTGGCATCTGCAGGAGGAGTAACGGTTTCCTATTTCGAATGGGTGCAGAATAATCAAGGCTATTATTGGACGGAAGAGGAAGTAGAGGAGAAACTGGAACGGGTCATGGTTCGCTCCTTTAATAGCATTTATGATACAGCGAATACGCGTAAGGTAGATATGAGATTGGCTGCCTATATGATCGGGGTTCGGAAAATGGCTGAAGCATCCCGTTTCAGAGGGTGGATTTAATAGAAGATAAACCAGAAAAGTTTTCTGTCTAATGATGGAAAGCTTTTTTGTATGCGTATTATGCGTTAATATAATAGAAGTGTTATTCTAATATGGCAATTAATACAACGGTCATGTTTATGGCATGCACATACAGACAGTATAGATAGAGGAGGAGAAAGAGATGGCATTTGAAGATGCAATTATCATCGGCGGTGGTCCGTGCGGCATGCAAGCGGCTATCAGCCTTCAAGAAATAGGGAAGAGCCCGCTGATCATTGAGAAGGGGAACATCGTGAATGCTATTTATCATTACCCTACCCATCAGACATTCTTTTCAACGAGTGAGAAGCTGGAAATTGGAGATGTTGCGTTTATTACGCAAAACCGCAAACCTGTTCGTCTACAGGCCTTAACTTATTATCGAGAGGTGGCTAAGCGGAAGGAGCTTCGGGTTAACACATTTGAACGGGTCCTTTCTGCCGTGAAAAGGGAAGATGGACTCTTCAAAGTAACTACGGAAAAAGGTGAATATGAAACTCCATATGTCATTCTGGCGACTGGGTATTATGACCAGCCGAATATGTTGGGTATACCTGGTGAGGAGCTTGATAAAGTTTACCATTATTTTAAGGAAGGGCATCCTTATTATAATCAAGATGTCGTGGTCATCGGCGGGAAAAACTCAAGTATTGATGCAGCGATGGAGCTGGCAATGGCAGGCGCAAGAGTAACCGTTATTTACCGGGGATCTGTCTATTCATCTAGTATCAAACCATGGATTCTGCCTGAATTTGAGTCTCTTGTCCGTCATGGCAAGATTAAGATGGAATTTAATGCACAAGTTCAAGAAATAAAGCCTGAGTCTGTTATTTATGTGCAAGAAGGGAAATCATTTGAGATTAAGAATGATTTCGTGTTTGCGATGATTGGCTATCACCCAGATTTTAATTTTTTAAGAGAATGCGGAATCCAGTACGATGAGGAAAGCGGCAAGCCTGTTATCGACGTGGAAACAATGGAGACGAACGTGGAGAATCTATATATTGCCGGCGTTATTGCGGCAGGAAGAAACGCGAATGAGATTTTCATTGAGAACGGTCGTTTTCACGGGGGGCAAATTGCGCGATCCATAGCAGAGAAAGAACAGAAGCAGTAAATAAAATGGATGATTGTGATAGAGGTGTAAGAATGAAGAAGATATCATTAATTACGACTGGCGGAACCATTGCCAGTAAAGAAATGTCAAAGGGATTGCTGGACTCTGGTGTTCTGAGCGGTGATGAACTCGCTTCGCTGTGTCAATTACCGGACGGATTTGAAATTAAGGTCATTGACTTGTTCCAGAAGCCTTCTATGCATATTAATTTTGATCGAATGACAGCTATTAAAGAGGCGATTGAAACAGAGCTTGCAGATAAGAGTGTAGCAGGGGTCGTTGTTACCCATGGGACAGACTCGCTTGAAGAAACCGCCTATTTTCTTGATTTAACAACCAATGATCCTCGCCCAATTGTGGTCACAGGATCTCAGCGCTCACCGCAAGATGTTGGTACAGATGTCTATTCCAATCTCCGCAACTCCATTTTCGTTGCCGCGAATGAAATGCTTCATGATGTGGGAGTGCTTGTAGTATTTAATGAACGTATATACTCTGCGAGATATGTCAAGAAGGTCCACGCCTCCAATCTACAAGGGTTTGAATCCTTTGGGTATGGATACCTGGGCATTATTGATAATGATGTAGTCAGTGTGTACCAAAAGCCGATTTATCATGAATCATATGAGGTTTTGGGGAATAAGATTCCAAGGGTAGAGATTATTAAATGCTATACCGGATCGGATGGATTATTCATCGATGCAGCCGTACATAATGGTGTTCAAGGAATCGTTCTTGAAGGGGTCGGAAGAGGACAAGTAACTCCTTATATGGTTGATTCCATCCAAAAGGCTTTAGACCAAGGTGTGAAGGTGGTCATGACAACAAGTGCAGAGGAGGGCAAGGTATATCCGGCATACGGATATGTAGGAAGTGCCCATGATTTGCGAACGAGAGGGGTCATTCTCGGGGAGGACTATGATAGTAAGAAGGCACGAATCAAGCTGGCCGTCTTATTAGCAAATGGAAAGAAAAATATTGAGCAGGCCTTTCAACTGTGACTTTAGCCGTAAATACAGCACGAATTGGATGTATTTTTATCATGTACATGGTAGGATAGATGGTAAGTATGGGAGAGGAAGGAGTATGCCATGTTAAATATATTAACCGCAGGGGTTGCTCCTGGTTTAGCCCTGCTTATCTATTTCTATTTAAAAGACCAATATAATACAGAGCCGATATCGGTTGTGTTAAAAGCATTTGTATATGGAGCATTGATTGTTATTCCAGTCATGTTCTTTCAATATGTTCTCGATGCAGAAGGCTTGCTTCAGGCTACATGGGCTGATTCCTTTTTAGCCAAGGGTTTTTTGGAGGAAACGCTGAAATGGGGAATCTTCCTCCTGCTCATTTTCGGTCATGTTGAATTTGATGAACCATATGATGGAATTGTCTATGGGGTGGCCATTTCTCTTGGATTTGCAACATTTGAAAATATTCTCTATTTGTTCTCAAATGGGGTTGAATATGCATGGGGCAGAGCTTTATTCCCGGTGTCTAGTCACGGGCTGTTCGGGGTAATCATGGGCTTTTATTTCGGGAAGGCCAAATTTTCAAAAGAAAAGCGCTTGAAATATATGGTAATTGCCCTTGTCGTTCCATTCCTGCTGCATGGATTATTTAATTATATTCTCATGATAGAGGTTAATTGGTATGTTTACTTGATTCCTTTTATGTTCTTCCTTTGGGGACTTGGATTATGGAAGGTGAAAAAAGCCCGTATCCTAACGGAGAAGGCCTTTAAGCAATCCTTTGAAACGTTATAATTGTCACTAACTCTTCATTCATTCTTGAATGGAGAGTTTTTTGTAGTTGGCGGCTTTTGCATATTTTATCTGAGATTGTAAAAACTACCCTTACTGTCATTACTATTTCAGGAGGGCATACGTATGAAAGGCTTAGCAAGAAAATCATTTTCCTGCCTATTGATTGGCGTTATTCTCACATTGCTGCCAATCTATAACCAAGATGTATCCGCATTCTCGAACCAGGTCATTCAAAAGGGGGCGACCGGTGATGATGTAGTCGAGCTGCAGGCGCGTTTGCAGAATATCGGCTATTATCATGGCCAAATAGACGGGGTGTTTGGCTGGGGCACCTATTGGGCGCTCCGCAACTTCCAGGAAAGCTATGGGTTGCCGATTGATGGCCTGGCTGGAAGTGCGACAAAGCAGAAATTGTCTAATGTATCAAATTTCAATAAGACATGGGTTCATCAGCAAATTAATTCAGGCAATACCTTCACGTACTATCAAGGGATGCCGCTTGAGCATCAGGTCAAAAAATCTACATCAGGTACAACGTCTGCGACAAATAAGCCCGCAACGAACAAAAACACAACTGCTGGAACGGCCACAACCACTTCCACGAGCGGGACAGCGGCGAATATCCCATCAGGATTTTCTGAAAGTGATATTAATTTAATGGCTAATGCCGTCTATGGAGAATCTCGTGGAGAGCCATATGAAGGACAAGTCGCTGTAGCAGCTGTCATCTTAAACCGCGTTCAAAGCGCCTCGTTCCCGAATACCGTATCAGGTGTTATCTTCCAGCCGGGGGCATTTACTGCCGTGTCAGATGGACAGATTTGGCTGACACCTAATGAACAGGCTAAGCAAGCCGTCATGGATGCAATGAACGGATGGGATCCAACAGGTGAGGCGGAATATTACTTTAATCCAGAAACGGCGACAAGCGCCTGGATATGGACAAGACCGCAAATAAAACAAATCGGCAAGCATATTTTCTGCCGCTAGAGGTGAGTAAATTGATTAGAAATGTACTTATCGGAGTATTGGCCATTGGCCTAGCTGGTACAGCCTATTGGGGCTATACGGAAAGGCAAGAGAAGAACGCTATTTTAATTCATGCAGAGAATAATTATCAGCGTGCCTTTAATGACCTTGCCTATGAAATGGATGTATTGAATGACAAGATTGGGACAACACTTGCGATGAATTCGCGCACATCCCTGTCACCGGCTCTCGTGGATGTGTGGAGAATCACGAATACGGCCCATGGCAGTGTTGGACAGCTGCCGCTAACATTAATGCCATTTAATGAGACTGAGGCTTTCTTGACCAAAATCGGGGATTTCGCCTATAAAACCTCGGTGCGCGATCTGGATAAATCTCCCCTGACAGATGAGGAATATAAGACGCTTGAGCGTCTGTATGCTAATTCAACAGAGATTCAACAGGAGCTGCGGAAGGTCCAAGGAGAAATTATGAACAATAACCTAAAGTGGACTGACGTAGAGACGGTGCTTGCTCAGGCTGAAGGGGATGAACCTCAGGACAATCTCGTCATTGATGGCTTGAAGACGATTGAGAATAATGTGAAGTCCTACGGACAGAAAGAGGATTATGGTACTACCTTCACATCCTCTGCTAAGAAAATCACCTATGAACACTTAACTGATGCAGCCATAACACGCAAGGAAGCAATCAAACATGCGAAGGAATATGCCAATGTAAAGGATGCAAAATCGATTAAGGTAACGGAGAATAAAGACGGATCTAATTATGGTTTCTATCATGTGAGCATGAAGGTCGCCGATACTGGTGAGAATGTTGATGTGGATTTAACGAAAAAGGGCGGATATCCTATCTACATCATTAATGACCGCTCAGTGGGCGAAGCAACAATCAGTCTGAATGATGGGTACAAGAAAGCGAAAAGCTATCTTGAAAAAATGGGCTACAAAAACTTAGGCTTGTTTGAAAGTACGCAATATCAAAATGTCGGTGTTTATACCTTTGTGACTGAGCTAAATACCGTGCCGGTATATGCAGAGGCAATCAAAATCAAGGTAGGCTTGGATGATGGCTCCATTGTCGGTCTTGTTGCAGAGGATTACCTGCAAAATCATAAGGAACGGACGATTGGCAAACCGAAACTAAGCGAGGAAGAAGCGGCGAAAACCATCAGCTCGAAGGTGAAAATTCAAGATCAAAGGCTGGCCATGATCACCAATGACCTTTACGAGGATGTCCTTTGCTATGAATTTATGGGCACAATCGGGAATGATACCTACCGGATTTATATTAATGCGGATACGGGTCAGGAGGAAAAAGTGGAGAAAATGCATGAAGCCTCCAAGGTTTATAATAATGTGTCATAAGTGAAGAGCAA
>NZ_JBJEFJ010000075.1:0-13489 GCF_051873915.1 Pradoshia sp. | reverse complement strand
CGAGGCTCGGGACTTTCACCCTAAAGCTTACACCCATGCCGGGCACACTAAAAAAAGCAGGCAGTCATTATGACTGCCTGCTTTTATAGCATAGGCTATTATTATTCGCTGATTGTAGAAACTACGCCAGCGCCTACTGTACGTCCGCCTTCACGAATAGAGAACTTAGTTCCTTCTTCGATCGCAACTGGAGCGATAAGTTCAACAGACATTTCGATGTTGTCGCCAGGCATAACCATTTCAGTTCCTTCTGGAAGGTTAACAACACCAGTTACGTCAGTTGTACGGAAGTAGAATTGTGGACGGTAGTTAGAGAAGAATGGAGTGTGACGTCCGCCTTCTTCTTTAGACAATACGTAAACTTCAGCTTTGAATTTAGTGTGTGGGTTGATAGTACCTGGTTTAGCAAGTACTTGACCACGTTGGATATCTTCACGTGCTACACCACGAAGAAGGGCACCAATGTTGTCACCAGCTTCAGCGTAATCAAGAAGCTTACGGAACATTTCTACACCTGTTACAGTTGTAGATTTTGGTTCGTCAGCAAGACCGATGATTTCAACAACGTCACCAACTTTAACTTGACCACGTTCAACACGGCCAGTTGCAACTGTACCACGACCAGTGATAGAGAATACGTCCTCAACTGGCATCATGAATGGTTTGTCAGTGTCACGAGTTGGAGTTGGGATGTATTCGTCAACAGCGTTCATAAGTTCAACGATTTTTTCTTCCCACTCAGCTTCACCTTCAAGAGCTTTAAGAGCAGAACCTTTGATAACAGGGATGTCATCGCCAGGGAAATCGTACTCAGAAAGAAGGTCACGGATTTCCATTTCTACTAGTTCAAGAAGTTCTTCGTCGTCTACCATGTCACATTTGTTCATGAATACAACAAGGTAAGGTACACCTACTTGACGAGAAAGAAGGATGTGCTCACGAGTTTGTGGCATTGGGCCGTCAGCAGCAGATACTACTAAGATACCGCCGTCCATTTGTGCAGCACCAGTGATCATGTTTTTAACATAGTCAGCGTGACCTGGGCAGTCAACGTGTGCATAGTGACGGTTATCAGTTTCGTACTCAACGTGTGCAGTAGAGATTGTGATACCACGTTCTCTTTCTTCTGGAGCACCATCGATTTGGTCATATGCACGTGCTTCTGCTTGTCCTTTTTTAGCAAGTACAGAAGTGATTGCAGCTGTAAGAGTTGTTTTACCGTGGTCAACGTGACCGATAGTTCCGATATTAACGTGTGGTTTAGAACGATCAAATTTAGCTTTTGCCATTTTAGGATTTCCTCCTTTAATATAAGAAAATTGATTATTAATACTATGTGTGCCAAGACAGCAGGCTTATGGCCGCTATCTTGGCTTACATAAGTAGTTATACTTTAATAAAGCGTGAAAATCAATTATTCACCTTTATTTTTTTTGATGATTTCATCAGCGATGCTCTTAGGCACTTCTTCGTAGTGGTCGAAGGTCATAGAGAACACGCCGCGTCCTTGAGTGTTGGAACGCAATGTAGTTGCGTAACCGAACATTTCTGATAGAGGTACCATAGCGCGAACAACTTGTGCGTTACCGCGTGCTTCCATACCTTCTACACGTCCACGACGAGCTGTGATGTTACCCATGATGTCACCCATGTACTCTTCAGGGATAACAACTTCAACGCTCATCATTGGCTCAAGGATAACCGGATTACATTTAGAAGCTGCATTTTTAAGAGCCATGGATGCAGCAACTTTAAACGCCATCTCAGAGGAGTCAACGTCATGGTAAGATCCGTCGAATAATTTCGCTTTGATGTCGATTAATGGGTAACCTGCAAGTACACCGCGGTCAAGCGCGTCTTCAAGACCTGCTTGTACAGCTGGGATGTATTCACGTGGGACAACCCCACCGACGATTGCGTTTTCGAATTCGAAGCCTTTTCCTTCTTCGTTTGGTGAGAATTCAATCCAAACGTGACCGTATTGTCCACGACCACCAGATTGACGAGCAAACTTACCTTCTACTTGTGCAGAAGTACGGAATGTCTCACGGTAAGCAACTTGAGGAGCACCTACGTTCGCTTCTACTTTGAACTCACGACGCATACGGTCTACTAAGATATCTAAGTGAAGCTCACCCATACCTTCGATGATCGTTTGGCCAGTTTCCTGGTCAGTGTGAGCACGGAAAGTTGGATCTTCCTCTTGAAGTTTTTGAAGAGCAGTAGACATTTTGTCTTGGTCTGCTTTAGATTTAGGCTCGATAGAAAGGGAGATAACTGGCTCTGGGAATTCCATGGATTCTAAGATAACTAGGTTCTTTTCCTCACATAGAGTATCTCCAGTTGTAGTGTCTTTTAGACCTACAGCTGCCGCGATATCCCCAGCATATACTTGGCTGATCTCTTGACGAGAGTTAGCGTGCATTTGCAGGATACGTCCTACACGTTCACGTTTACCTTTCGTAGAGTTTTGTACATATGAACCTGAGCTCAATGTACCAGAGTATACGCGGAAGAATGTCAATTTACCGACATAAGGGTCAGTCATAACTTTGAACGCAAGCGCTGCGAAAGGCTCGTTGTCATCAGAATGACGTTCCACTTCTTCATCAGTATCCGGTAGAGTACCTTTAATTGCAGGTACATCTAATGGAGATGGAAGGTAGTCGATAACTGCATCTAGCATTAATTGAACACCTTTGTTTTTGAAGGCAGATCCACAGATAACTGGGTAGAATTCAACGTTAACAGTACCTTTACGGATAGCTGCTTTCAATTCCTCTTTAGTGATTTCTTCACCGCCAAGGTATTTTTCCATTAATTCTTCATCAATTTCTGCTACTGCTTCGATTAACTTTTCACGGTATTCTTCAGCTAGTGGCATATGTTCTTCAGGAATTTCACGAACTTCGATGTCTGTTCCAAGGTCATTACCATAGAACACAGCGTTCATTTCAACAAGGTCGATGATCGCTTCGAAGTCATCTTCAGCACCGATAGGAAGCTGAATTGGGTGTGCATTCGCTTGAAGACGCTCATGCAATGTTTTTACGGAGTATAAGAAATCAGCACCGATTTTGTCCATTTTGTTTACGAAAACAACACGTGGTACTCCGTAAGTAGTAGCTTGACGCCAAACTGTTTCAGTTTGCGGCTCAACACCGGATTGCGCGTCTAGTACAGCTACTGCACCATCAAGTACACGTAGGGAACGCTCAACTTCAACTGTGAAGTCTACGTGTCCTGGAGTGTCGATGATGTTTACGCGGTGACCTTTCCATTGCGCAGTTGTTGCAGCAGATGTGATCGTGATTCCGCGTTCTTGCTCTTGTTCCATCCAGTCCATTTGGGAAGCACCTTCATGTGTTTCACCAATTTTGTGGATACGACCAGTGTAATATAATACACGCTCAGTAGTAGTCGTTTTACCGGCATCAATGTGAGCCATGATACCGATATTACGAGTATTTTCTAAGGAGAACTCTCTAGCCATTGGGTCTTTCTCCTTCCTTCTGATTTATAGATTTTTAGTAGGTTAAATATTACCAACGGTAATGAGCGAAAGCTTTGTTAGCTTCAGCCATTTTGTGTGTATCTTCGCGTTTTTTCACAGATGCGCCAGTGTTGTTAGCTGCGTCCATGATTTCGTTAGCTAAACGCTCTTCCATCGTTTTTTCACCACGAAGGCGAGCATAGTTTACTAACCAGCGAAGTCCTAGTGTAGTACGGCGGTCAGGGCGAACCTCAACTGGTACTTGGTAGTTAGCACCACCAACACGGCGTGCTCTAACTTCTAGAACTGGCATGATATTTTTAAGCGCTTGGTCGAAAACTTCCATTGGCTCTTTACCAGTACGCTCGCTTACGATATCGAAAGCAGCATAAAGGATTTTTTGGGAAGTTCCTCTTTTTCCATCGATCATCATTTTGTTGATCAATTTAGTTACAAGCTTGGAATTATAAATCGGATCAGGCAATACATCTCTTTTTGAAACAGGTCCTTTACGAGGCATATTTTGTTCCTCCTTTCAAAGAAGTGGTTATTTTTTGTTGATTATTTTTTTGCTGCTTTAGGTTTTTTAGTACCGTATTTAGAACGACCTTGCATACGGTTGTTAACGCCAGCAGTATCAAGAGCACCACGTACGATATGGTAACGTACACCCGGAAGGTCTTTTACACGTCCTCCGCGGATAAGTACAACGCTGTGTTCTTGCAAGTTGTGGCCGATACCAGGAATGTAAGCAGTAACCTCGATTCCATTAGTCAAACGTACACGCGCATATTTACGAAGCGCGGAGTTCGGTTTCTTTGGAGTCATAGTACCCACACGAGTACATACCCCACGTTTTTGTGGAGATGATACGTTAGTTTGGGATTTTTTGAAGCTGTTGTAGCCTTTATTCAAAGCTGGAGACTTTGATTTTTCTTCTTTAGATTTACGTGGCTTACGTACCAATTGGTTAATAGTTGGCATGATGTTTCCTCCCTTCAAAATTGGTTCCCCTAGTCCCACACATCCAGGTGGTTCATAAAAGGGTAAAAACAAAGTTTTTGCATCAACTGCAAAAACAGTTTTCTATTTCATAATGACAACAGCTGCTGCACCAACATCAATCTTGCATGCTTTTCCGAGCAACCTCATTGAGTCTACATATTCGACTGGCACTGAGTACTCATTAGCAGTATCAATGACTTTGGAAGTGACGCGTGAATCCGCATCAAGCGCAATCACGACTGCTTTTGCATTACCTGTGCGCAGAGCTTTCACTGTCTGTTTCGTCCCTATTATCAGGTTTTGGGCCTGAGATACTTTTTCATAAGACATATTGTATATCCTCCAAAGTAACAGGTTAATAGGAGCACCTTTGCTATAGTAACACTTTCAAATCATCTATGTCAACAACCGCATCAAAAAAACTTCGTTTTTTGATTGTTGACTGGAATGAAAGCAGCCAGATCCGAAAATCTGGCTGCAAACTTTCCAGTTACAAGGCTTATTCAGCTGTAACCGTTTCTTCTTTCTCTGTCAATACAGGAACGGCTTTACGATAGCGCTGCATACCTGTACCAGCAGGGATCAGCTTACCGATAATAACGTTCTCTTTAAGACCGAGAAGCTCGTCACGTTTTCCTTTGATTGCGGCATCTGTAAGAACACGAGTTGTTTCTTGGAAGGATGCAGCAGACAAGAAGGAATCCGTTTCAAGAGAAGCCTTCGTAATACCGAGCAAGACTGGGCGTCCAGTTGCCGGGTTTTTGCCTTTAAGAAGTGCTTCGCGGTTTGCTTGCGTGAATTGATGGATATCAAGCAGCGTACCTGGAAGGACATCTGTTTCACCTGCGTCGATGACACGGATTTTCTTAAGCATTTGACGAACCATAACCTCTACGTGTTTGTCGCCAATTTCTACCCCTTGCATACGGTATACTTTTTGAACTTCCTTCAAGAGGTACTCTTGTACGGAACGTACATTTGTTACCTTGAGAAGCTCTTTCGGATCGATAGACCCTTCTGTAAGCTCTTGACCTGGAACAACCATGTCATTGACATTCACTTTCAAACGAGCAGAGTATGGCGCTGTGTAAGAACGGCTTTCCACTGCACCTTGAATAGTGATTTCTTGTTGTTTGTCGCGAATCTCATTAATGGAGATAACTGTTCCTTCGATTTCAGAAATAACAGCCTGACCTTTAGGATTACGCGCCTCGAACAACTCCTGAATACGTGGAAGACCTTGTGTAATATCGTCTCCGGCAACCCCGCCCGTATGGAATGTACGCATTGTCAACTGTGTACCTGGTTCACCGATGGATTGAGCCGCGATGATACCAACAGCTTCCCCAACTTCAACCTCTTGACCAGTTGCCAAGTTGCGGCCGTAACATTTCTTACATACGCCATGGCGAGTGTTACAAGTGAAGGCAGAACGAATCCACACTTCTTCAATACCAAGCTCTTCAATCTTCTGAGCAAGATCTTCTGTGAAGATTTCATTCTCATTGATTAGAACTTCGCCTGTTTCAGGATGTTTCAATTTCTTCCTTGCATAACGTCCTACAAGACGCTCTTCAAGGCGTTCGATGACTTCAGTGCCATCTTTCAATGCTTTAACAACCAAGCCGCGGTCTGTTCCACAGTCATCCTCGCGAACGATAACATCCTGTGCAACGTCAACCAAACGTCTTGTTAAGTAACCGGAGTCAGCTGTTTTCAGCGCTGTATCGGCAAGTCCTTTACGCGCACCGTGAGTGGAGATGAAGTATTCCAATACGGTTAAGCCTTCACGGAAACTTGACTTGATTGGGAGCTCAATAATACGACCAGCCGGGTTGGCCATCAAACCACGCATACCAGCAAGCTGCGTGAAGTTAGATGCGTTACCACGGGCACCGGAGTCACTCATCATGAAGATTGGGTTCAAGTGGTGCAAGGATGCCATCAGCTTGCTTTGGATTTCATCCTTCGCTTCACTCCAAATGGAGATAACACGGTCATAACGCTCTTCTTCCGTGATGAGACCACGTCTGAATTGCTTCATGACACCGTCAACCTTCGTTTGAGCTTTATCAAGAATTTCTTGTTTCTCTGGTAATACGACGATATCTGCAACCCCTACCGTAATACCGGCACGAGTAGAGTATTTGAATCCTAGATCCTTCATGCGGTCAAGCATTTTCGACGTCTCAGTGATTTTGAAACGCTTGAACACTTCCGCAATGATGTTTCCAAGAATTTTCTTCTTGAACGGCTGGATTCTTTCGCGTTCAGCGAAGATTTCCTTCACGTTTGCACCCTTTTCAACGAAGTACTTCTCTGGTGTTTTTTCTTCCAGATTAGAACGTGTAGGTTCGTTGATGTATGGGAATGTTTCAGGAAGAATTTCATTGAAAATCAATTTACCGACAGTTGTCAGCAATAATTGTTTGTTTTGTTCTTCCGTGAATGTTTGGTTATTTAAAGAACTTGCATGTACAGCTACACGTGTATGCAAGTGAACATATCCATTTTGGTAAGCAAGGATGGCTTCGTTTGTATCATTGAAGATCATCCCTTCGCCGACTGCTCCTGGTCTTTCCATCGTTAGATAGTAGTTACCAAGTACCATATCCTGAGATGGTGTAACAACCGGTTTTCCATCCTTAGGGTTAAGGATGTTTTGAGCTGCAAGCATGAGAAGGCGTGCTTCTGCTTGAGCTTCTGCTGATAAAGGTACGTGAACGGCCATTTGGTCACCGTCAAAGTCAGCGTTGTAGGCTGTACATACGAGCGGATGCAAACGGATTGCGCGTCCTTCAACCAATGTCGGCTCAAACGCTTGGATTCCCAAACGGTGAAGCGTAGGGGCACGGTTCAAGAGAACTGGATGCTCCTTAATAACCTCTTCAAGCACATCCCAAATATCCGGAGAATGTCTTTCGATCTTTCTCTTAGCGGATTTGATGTTGTGTGCTAGACCTTTTTCAACTAGCTCTTTCATAACGAAAGGCTTGAATAGCTCGATAGCCATTTCTTTTGGCAGACCGCATTGATACATCTTAAGGTTCGGACCTACGACGATAACGGAACGTCCGGAGTAGTCAACACGTTTACCAAGCAAGTTTTGACGGAAACGGCCTTGTTTCCCCTTAAGCATGTGGGAAAGAGATTTAAGCGGACGGTTACCCGGTCCTGTTACAGGACGGCCGCGGCGTCCGTTGTCAATCAATGCATCGACAGCTTCCTGCAGCATACGTTTTTCATTTTGTACGATGATGCTAGGAGCGCCTAAGTCAAGAAGACGTTTCAAACGGTTGTTACGGTTGATGACACGACGATAAAGATCGTTCAAGTCACTTGTTGCGAAACGTCCGCCGTCAAGCTGAACCATTGGACGAAGTTCCGGCGGAATAACCGGAAGTACATCAAGGATCATCCAAGAAGGCTCATTTCCGGAGTTACGGAATGCTTCCAATACTTCAAGACGTTTAATCGCACGTGTACGGCGTTGTCCTTGAGCTGTTTTAAGCTCTTCCTTCAAGGCATCAACCTCTTTGTTGAGGTCTACATCTTGAAGAAGCTTTTTAATGGATTCAGCACCCATGCCAGCTTGGAACTTACTGCCGTATTTATCGCGGTAAGCGCGGTATTCTTTCTCAGATAGAAGTTGTTTCTTCTCAAGGGCTGTATCGCCTGCTTCTGTTACAACATAAGAAGCGAAGTAAATAACCTCTTCTAGCGCACGAGGGGACATGTCTAAGACAAGACCCATACGGCTAGGAATACCTTTAAAGTACCAGATGTGGGAGACAGGAGCGGCCAATTCGATATGGCCCATACGCTCACGTCTCACCTTCGCTCTAGTAACCTCTACGCCACAGCGATCACAAACGACGCCTTTGTAACGTACTCTTTTATATTTACCGCAATGGCATTCCCAGTCCTTAGTAGGACCGAAAATGCGTTCACAGAACAACCCGTCTTTCTCAGGTTTTAGTGTACGGTAGTTAATTGTTTCTGGCTTTTTCACTTCTCCGAAAGACCAAGAGCGAATCTTATCCGGTGAAGCAAGGCCTATTTTCATATACTCAAAATTATTTACATCCAACAAGGGGCCTACCTCCCTTTCTGTATCCCAATCTCACTCTGGTTACTCTATCGTTCCAACCGTTTCTGATTCAGGGCTTTTCACATCTGGATCAATGGTCAGCGTATCTGCTTGGTGGATATCATCATCATCTTCAAGGTCACGCATTTCAATTTCTTGATCGTCACCAGAGAGAATCTTCACATCCATACCTAAGCTTTGAAGTTCCTTGATTAATACTTTGAAGGATTCAGGAACTCCTGGCTCAGGAACATTGTCGCCTTTGACAATCGCCTCGTATGTTTTCACACGGCCGACAACATCATCGGATTTAACTGTAAGAATCTCTTGAAGAGTGTATGCAGCACCATAAGCTTCAAGCGCCCAAACCTCCATCTCACCGAAACGCTGTCCACCGAATTGAGCTTTACCGCCAAGCGGCTGCTGCGTAACAAGTGAGTATGGCCCAGTTGAACGGGCATGGAGTTTATCGTCAACCATGTGCGCCAATTTGATCATGTACATGATACCAACAGAAACGCGGTTGTCGAATGGTTCTCCTGTTCTTCCATCGTAAAGAATCGTTTTAGCATCGCGAGCCATTCCGGCTTCTTCGATTGTATCCCAAACATCTTCTTCCCTCGCACCATCAAATACAGGTGTCGCTACATGGATACCAAGCTTTCTAGCAGCCATGCCGAGGTGAAGCTCCAATACCTGACCGATATTCATACGTGATGGTACCCCTAATGGGTTCAACATGATATCGACAGGTGTTCCATCTGGAAGGAATGGCATGTCTTCTTCCGGCAATATACGGGAAATTACCCCTTTGTTACCGTGACGCCCGGCCATTTTATCTCCCTCATGGATTTTACGTTTTTGAACGATGTATACGCGCACCAATTGGTTAACGCCTGGCGGCAGTTCATCGCCGTCTTCACGAGTGAAGACTTTTACGTCGTGGACAATTCCGCCGCCGCCATGTGGCACGCGAAGGGATGTATCACGAACTTCACGGGCCTTCTCACCGAAGATTGCATGAAGCAATCTTTCTTCAGCTGTCAGCTCAGTTACACCTTTAGGCGTTACTTTACCAACAAGAAGGTCTCCGTCTTTTACTTCCGCACCGATGCGGATAATACCGCGCTCATCCAGGTTACGAAGGGCTTCTTCCCCAACGTTTGGAATATCACGCGTGATTTCTTCAGGCCCAAGCTTCGTATCACGGGCTTCTGATTCATATTCTTCAATATGAATAGATGTATAGACATCGTCTTTTACAAGACGCTCACTCATAATGATGGCATCCTCATAGTTGTAACCATCCCATGTCATGAAGGCAACAAGCACGTTTTGACCGAGTGCCAATTCGCCAAGTTCCATGGAAGGACCATCTGCAAGGATTTCGCCTTTGACCACGCGGTCTCCAGCTTTAACGATTGGGCGTTGGTTGTAGCAAGTACCTTGGTTAGAACGGATGAATTTAAGGGTACGGTATTTATCAAGATTACCTTTTACCTCTTGGCCATCCACTTCGCTGATGCGTCTTACCCAGATTTCTCTTGCTTCAACATGTTCAACAATACCCGGATGTTTACAGATGACAGCTGCTCCGGAGTCTTTACCAGATACATATTCCATCCCTGTTCCGACAAGCGGAGCCTGTGGTCTGATGAGAGGTACAGCTTGACGCTGCATGTTCGCTCCCATTAGGGCACGGTTGGAGTCATCGTTTTCTAAGAACGGGATACAAGCTGTCGCAGCAGATACTACCTGTTTAGGCGATACGTCCATATAATCGACGCGGTCACGTTTAACAGCCGTGTTCTCACCGCGGAAACGCGCAACAACTTCTTCGTTTTTGAACGCGCCATCTTCTGTTAATGGAGCATTCGCTTGTGCTACTACATATAAATCTTCCTCATCAGCAGTCAAGTAATCGATTTGATCGGTTACTCTTCCTGTCGCAGGGTCAACACGGCGGTATGGTGTTTCAATGAAACCATACGGGTTCACCTTCGCGAAGGAGGACAAGGAGTTAATAAGCCCGATGTTCGGACCCTCTGGTGTTTCAATCGGACACATACGGCCATAGTGAGAGTAGTGAACGTCACGTACTTCCATTCCGGCACGTTCCCTTGTTAAACCACCAGGTCCAAGGGCAGATAGACGGCGCTTATGCGTCAATTCAGCAAGCGGGTTTGTCTGGTCCATGAATTGAGACAATTGAGAGCTTCCGAAGAACTCTTTAATGGACGCGATCACCGGACGGATATTGATGAGCTGCTGCGGCGTGATTGTGTTCGTGTCTTGAATAGACATTCTCTCACGTACAACACGTTCCATACGGGATAGACCGATTCTGAACTGGTTCTGAAGAAGTTCGCCGACAGAACGAAGACGGCGGTTACCTAAGTGGTCGATATCATCCGTATCGCCGACACCGTGCAATAAGTTAAAGAAGTAACTGATTGATGCAACGATATCTGCAGGCGTGATATTTTTCACTTTCTTCTCGACATAAGCATTGCCGATAACATTAATGACTTTTTCGCCTTCTGCATCGTTCGGAGCATAAATCTTAACGTTCTGAATGAGAACATCATCTTCTACGACTCCGCCAGCAGGGTTGTACGTTTTGAAGCCAATCCCGTTTTCAAGGTAAGGAATGATCTTATCAAGCGTACGGCGATCTAAAATAGCATCTTTTTCAACAAGGATTTCGCCTGTCTCTGGGTCTACCAAAGTTTCAGCTACACGCTGGTTGAATAAACGATTTTTTATATGAAGCTTTTTGTTGATTTTATAGCGTCCAACATTCGCAAGATCGTATCTCTTCGGATCGAAGAAACGTGAAACGAGCAAGCTCTTTGCATTTTCAACCGTAGGCGGCTCGCCTGGGCGAAGACGCTCATAAATTTCAAGCAAAGCTTTTTCTGTACTTTCCGTATTGTCTTTCTCTAGCGTATTACGGATATATTCGTTGTCACCGACTAGATCGATGATTTCTTGATCAGAGCCGAATCCAAGGGCACGCAAAAGAACCGTTACCGGCAGCTTTCTTGTACGGTCGATTCTGACGTATACGACATCCTTCGCATCTGTTTCATACTCCAGCCATGCGCCACGGTTCGGAATAACGGTTGCAGTGAAACCTTGCTTTCCGTTTTTATCTACTTTTCCGCTGTAGTACACACTTGGGGAGCGCACCAATTGCGATACAATAACGCGTTCGGCACCGTTTATGATAAACGTTCCCGTTTCTGTCATGAGAGGGAAATCACCCATAAAGACATCTTGGTCTTTAACTTCACCCGTCTCTTTGTTTACAAGCCTTACTTTAACCCGTAATGGGGCGGAGTAGGTTACGTCCCTCTCCTTAGATTCTTCCACAGGGTATTTCGGATCTCCGAGACTGTAATCGATAAATTCCAGAGACAGATTTCCTGTAAAATCCTCGATAGGGGAAATGTCCTGGAACATTTCTCTTAAGCCCTCATCAAGAAACCATTGATAGGAAGAGGTTTGAATTTCAATTAAATTCGGCAATTCGAGCACTTCGCTAATGCGCGCATAGCTCCGGCGTTGGCGATGTCGTCCATACTGAACAAGTTGACCTGTCAACTGATTCACCCCTCATATAAAGCGTT
The DNA here is from genome assembly GCF_051873915.1 of Pradoshia sp. NCBI lineage: Bacteria > Bacillati > Bacillota > Bacilli > Caryophanales > Bacillaceae > Pradoshia > Pradoshia sp. The sequence goes on along the minus strand of NZ_JBJEFJ010000075.1, from coordinate 1,269 downwards.
TATAATTAATTTATCACTCCGCCTTGAATTGGCGGTTGAACAAAAAAGAAAAAGGGTTTCACACTGAAAACCACAATCTCAAAAACGCATAGTATTGGTTTATTTTTTCCATATTATCCAGAACATATACACATAAATTTATTCATCCTTGAAAATGTGCAGGGTGTCCCAAATTATATATTTGCATTTTATAATATTAACATAGGCATATTGTCAAGTCAAACTTTTTTAGATTTCAAAATATAGTAGCCTTTTTTCTTCAAAACGACCTCTACATTCCCAAATACTTCTTCCATCTTCGCCATGGCACTCGGTGCTCCCTGCTTCTTCTGGATAACAATCCACAGTTCGCCGCCATCAGCTAAAAATCGTTTGCTTTCCTCCAAAATTTCATGCACAATTTTCTTCCCAGCACGAATTGGAGGGTTTGAGATGACCGCCGCAAAACTCGCTTCCTTCACTGCACTAAATACGGAACTCTCATAAACCTTCACATTGGCAATTCCATTTGTATGTGCATTTTCCTTTGATAGATCGATGGCTCTCGCATTCACATCTACCATATGAATGGTCTTGTTTGGATATAGACTTGCGACCGATAAGCCTATCGGGCCATAACCGCAGCCAATATCTATGATTGGCTGATCCTCTTCAAGACTGCATTCAAAGGCTTCAATCAACAATCTTGAACCAAAGTCAACCTCTCGTTTCGAAAAAACTCCGGCATCTGTTTTAAAGCGGAATTCCTTGCCTCTCAGCGTAAAGCTCCATTGTTCAGGCTTGCTTTCGACCTCAGGATTACGGGAGTAATAATGATTTGTCATACATAGCTCCTCCTAAGCAACCACATTTTCTAAAAATCTCTTTTTTGCTTCATTCAAAACTCAAATCATTATAGTATGCCGGTATACAGCAATCTATATACTCATAAAGGCTAAAAAAAGCCCGCTGTATTCGCAGCGAGCTTTTTTTGATGGCAAATGTTAAATTACTTAACTTCTACGCCAGCGCCAACTTCTTCAAGTTTAGCTTTGATTTCTTCAGCTTCTTCTTTAGAAGCGCCTTCTTTAAGAGCTTTTGGAGTGTTGTCAACAAGTTCTTTTGCTTCTTTAAGACCAAGACCTGTGATTTCACGTACCACTTTGATAACTTTGATTTTTTGATCGCCAGCAGAAGCTAGGATTACATCAAATTCAGTTTTTTCAGCTGCAGCTTCTCCGCCAGCAGCACCAACCATAGCTACAGGAGCAGCTGCAGTTACGCCGAATT
>NZ_JBJEFJ010000074.1:0-2466 GCF_051873915.1 Pradoshia sp. | reverse complement strand
ATTGGTCAGCAAAAAGAAGAAATGCAAGAGCTTCAGCTTGGTATTGATGAATAAGAAGGTGGAGAAAGATGGAGAAAGAAAACCTGCTTCTAGAGTATATTGGTTCCTGGCTGTTGGCCCTCGGTGCGAACATCGATGCCGCTGCTGCCACCCCCACACCCTTATTAACGGATGAGCAATTAGAGGAGATTAGTCTTGTCGGCTTTGAGCTTCAAGCCCTCGGCTTCGCCCTCTTGGCAGACAGCCAAAATGAGTTGAACCTTGAATCTGCCGGTAATGGTATTGCCTCTATCGGGATGCTTGAAATTATCTCTTCTATCCTCCTTCCCTTTTCAGAGGAGACGGATACGAACCTTGAGGTATCGGGAAACCTCCTAGCATCGCTCGGGGCCTTCATGATTTTCGCTGAGGAACTCGATAAAGACCCCCGCGTGCCTGGTCAAACCTTAGAAACAATCGGCATCCTCATGCAAGCGATTGGATCAGGCGTGCTCGCAATCGCATTAAGGCTTCAAGCAAATCAGGAGGATAAGGAAGAAAGCGAACTGCAGCAAACAGCGGAGGATGAAGAAAAATCTATCTCCATCACCAATTTAATTACTTGGTCGAACTGGCTCGTCGCGGCCGGTACAATCGTCGCCTTAATTGGCGTGGGAATCAGGTTCAGCAGCGAAACACAATGAACCTGTTTCCTTCTTTATACATAAATAGAGAGACCGCTGCCCCGCGGTCTCCTTAAGTCAAAATGAAATAGAGGATGATTCCCATCAACACCCAGATAATAATAGAAAACAGACATCCTGCCCTCATTCCTCTAATAAAGGATGTTTTATCTGTCTGAAAATGCTGCATAAGCATGCTCCTTTAACCCGGCTTGGCGCCTTGCCTCTCTATTTTACAAATATATGTAAGCTTCAACTAGTCTTTCTCATGAAATAAACCGAATAAAACACTGTATTTTCCTATCTTTTCATCGACATATCTCACCGTTATGCCCCTCTTTTACACCATTCCCTATCACATCTCCTCACATGCTGTTTAACGATACGCTATCTCCCTTTTTTTGTAGGTATTTGTTCTGTTTCAGATAGGAAATTTTACGGTATAAAGAGAGTACAAACTTAAAACAGAAGGAGGCGTAAGTGATGAAGATCAGCGCAGGCAGCTGGAGGATGCTTTCCCAGCAGGAGAAATTATTTATCTTAAATGCCATTAGCAAACGTCGCTCTGCCTGAAGGAGTCCGGATATATTCCCAATGGAGAAACGTCCTCATACCAATTTCCCCCTCATCTCCTCTCATACGATTGACCCACCCTCTCACCTCGCTAAAAGCGGGTGATTTTTTTTATGCTTTTTATTAATCAAACGATTGATTAAGTCTATAACGGGTATCAGGACAATATACATGTTGTAAGGGCTTCAACTGGTCTGGCCACTAATGTTTATCGAAAAATGGATAAGTCTCATAAATATTGTTTGAAATGTTAAACAATTTACCGATATAGTAAATAGTATAGAACCAAACCCAAATACCTAAGCCTAAAGGTGGTGATTGGGAATTGAGAAAACTCCCATTATCTAAACTCCAAAAAGGCCTGATTACGGCTTGCGCACTTATTATATGTATATCCATCTATTTAATTGAACGCCCTCTTACGAAAGATGACTTAATCGAACAGGTTGAAACCGCATTCAAACAGCAAGACAGCTCCGTTCTATCCAAGGTGCTGACCTCATCCAATCAAAAACTTCAAATTGACGAGACGAACACGAAGGCACTCATGAGCTACCTCCAAGAGAATCCTGAATACGCGCAATCAATCCTAACCGTTCTGCAAGAGCAATCCAGGTATTATGATGAACAAGACAGCGTCTCAGCAAACGATGCCACATCAGCCGAAAAGATTGAAGGGTTCCTAACACTCAAGAAAGAGGATCACCTCATCCTCCCTGACACCTACTCAATCGAAATCGAGCCGGTCTACCTAACCGTCTGCACAAATGCTGAGGATGCCGTCATCAAAATCAATGGCGAAACAGTCACCGAAACAACAAAAGAATCATGTGAAAAGAAAGTAGGTCCCCTTCTCCCTGGAGAATACACCGTTGAGGCCGCCACCAAGGGACAGGGCACCAAAATCAAGAAAATCGAAACCGTCGTCCTATGGAACAGCGATGAAGAAATCACGATTGACCTCGTCCCAGAAGACGTAGGCCTACAAACCAATACAGACAAAAAGTAGCAGCATCTCCTGATAGCTGCTCTTTTTTTAGCGCAATAACAACTAAATGTAATTCGTTTTGTAATATTTTATTCATTTCTACATGAAATGAGTAAAAAATCTCAAGAAATTGAAAGGAGGAATGCGTATAGTAAATATAATAGGTAATTATTCTATAGAAATAATAAAAACAGCGGACCCTAGGCAGATCCCCTGTTTTAGAAGATAGATGTATGAACCAAT
>NZ_JBJEFJ010000073.1:0-2482 GCF_051873915.1 Pradoshia sp. | reverse complement strand
CCACACATGCCATGATTGCCAACACAACAGATGAAGCGACGATGAAGGCGCTTGGAATCAAGAACTTCAATTATGTCATTGTTGCAATCGGTGATGATATTCAGGCTAGCATTCTGACGACGTTGATCTTGAAGGAGATAGGTGTAGAGAATGTATGGGTGAAAGCCCAGAATGAGTATCATCATAAGGTGCTTGAGAAAATTGGGGCAGACCGCATCATTCATCCAGAGAAGGATATGGGTGTGCGCATTGCCCAACATCTTATCTCCCAGCATATTATTGACTATATTGCTCTATCAGAAGAGCATAGCATGATGGAGATTATGGCGACCGACAAGCTTGCTGGGAAAACCCTTGTTGAGGTCAATATTCGCCAGCGATACAGATGCACGGTCGTCGCCATTTGGCGGAATTCCGACTTAATTATGACACCGCTTCCTGATGAAGTGATTCAAAAGGGGGATGTCTTGATGATGATTGGCAAGAAATCAGCTCTCACTAAATTTAGTGAAATAGAACTATAGCTCGGGGGAATATCCATGAATCACAGCAAGTGGGAAACCATCCAACTCACACCTCCTCAAGTTCTGGCGCTGGGGTTTGCGCTCGTCATTCTTTTGGGAACGGTGCTCTTAAAGCTGCCGATTTCAACGAAGGTGGAAATCTCTTGGATGGACGCCTTTTTTACAGCCGCATCCGCAACAACGGTGACCGGCTTAAGTGTGATTAATATAGGGACAACACTTTCTGTATTTGGGGAATGTGTCATGATTGTGATGATGCAGATTGGAGGACTTGGCTTGATGACGTTTGCCATCTTTGTCCTGATCCTTCTCGGTAAGAAAATCGGGCTTAAAGAAAGGCTCATTGTGCAAGAGTCATTTAACCAAACCTCCATTGGGGGAGTCATTCGTTTGGTGAAGATTTTATTTATTTTCACGATAGCCGTTGAGCTTGCCGGGACTATCATCCTTTCGCTGAAATGGATACCAGTGTATGGGGCTGTGAGAGGAGTGTTCTATAGTTTATTCCATTCCGTCTCAGCCTTCAATAATGCGGGTTTTTCCTTGTTTTCCGATAATTTGATGGGTTATTCGCATGATGGCCTTGTTAACTTGGTTATCACGCTGTTGATTATCACGGGAGGACTGGGGTTTACCGTATTGGTTGATCTGGCAAATAAACGAAACTTCAAGAACTTAAAGCTCCATTCCAAAATCATGCTCATCGGGACCTTTGTATTGAATGTGACAGCCATTCTGTTTTTGTTCCTCCTTGAATATTCGAATGAGGCGACCATTGGCTCTATGCCGCTTGGAGAGAAGCTGTGGGTGTCGTATTTTCAAGGGATTTCCCCGCGTACGGCTGGTTTCAATACGATTGATATTGGCGGGATGACGGATGGCTCGCTTCTTCTCATCATGCTTCTCATGTTTATTGGGGCAGGCAGTGCATCTACCGGTTCTGGAATCAAGGTGACAACCTTTATCGTCATTGTCTGGTCTGTGTTTGCCTACATACGTGGACGGAAGGAGCCGGTCATGTTTGAGCGGACAATCCATCAGACGGTTGTTTTTAAGTCATTGGCCGTGACGATGATTGGGCTTTTCTTTGTCTTTTTGACCGCTTTCCTGCTGACCGTCACCGAGGATGCATCATTATCCATGATTCTCTTTGAGTCCTTCTCGGCCTTTGGGACAGTGGGGCTTTCCATGGGACTGACGCCTGACTTATCAAATGCCGGCAGGTTCTTGATCATTATTCTCATGTTTATTGGACGGATCGGGCCGCTCACATTGGCCTTCTCCTTCGCCAGAACAAGGACAGCAAAAATCCGCTATCCGGAGGAAGATATTTTTATCGGATAATCTGACAGTCAAAGCAATTTGCTTGGCTGTTTTTTTATGCTCGAAAATGATAAGTCCTAATAAAAGGATTAAGAGGAAAATGCAAGGGTAATATACGTATAAACGATAAGGGAGGACTAGATGATGAACAACCAATATAATCAAGAAGAAATTGAAAAACTGAGAGATTTAATTAAAGATATCGATACAGCCATGTTTACAACAAGCACACCGGAAGGGCTGATTTCACGCCCGATGATGACGCAGGAAGTCGAATTCGACGGGGATCTCTGGTTCTTTACAATGAAGGATACCGAAAAATACCGTGAGATTCTGCATGAAAGTGACGTGAATGTTTCCTATGCGGGTAAATCCTATGTCTCTGTCAGCGGTAAAGTAGAAGTAGTAGAGGATATGAATAAGAAACGCGAGCTTTGGAATAAAGCCTATGAGAAGATGCTGGACACCTCCTATGATGACCCAAACGTTGTCTTGCTCAAGGTAAATGTCCGGTCGGCAGAATATTGGGAAACAGGAAGCGTGACGAAGAATGCTGTCAACCTATTCAAGAAAATGACAGGCAACGATGAAACTGACCCAGCAGATATGAATAAAACCATAAAGTTTCAATAAAT
>NZ_JBJEFJ010000072.1:0-13850 GCF_051873915.1 Pradoshia sp. | reverse complement strand
TTCATCCTCTTTTCTTGGCAAGCTCGCTGTACACATCGCCTAGATTTTTATATCCCTCATCGATAGCCTTCTGCAAATAATAAGCCCATATAGACCCTGTCATGATGGCATCTCCAAGGGCATGATGCCGGTTCTTTATCTCAATCCCGCATTCCTCGCATAGTTGATCCAATGTACGTATTGTTTGCGGTCCTGGGGTCAACAGATTGGTCAGAAAGGAGGTGTCAATCATTCGATGCTGAAACCTTTTTTTCATGAGATCCCAAGTGATCTTTCGCATAAACGCCATTTCATGCTTGGAATGGTGGGCAATCAAAATCCTCGATGAGATAAATTGAAAGAATTGCATTAAAACCTCGTGAGCTTCAGGAGCATCCTGCAGCTGCTCATCGGTAATATTGGTTAAAGCACGGATTTCAGGGGAAAGGATGCCATCATTCTTGATTAAGGAATAAAAGGTGTCCTCCTCGCAAAAAGCTGCGCCTTTCATTTTTACAGCACCGATGGATAGGATTTGATCTCCTTTATCCGGATGAAACCCGGTTGTTTCGATATCAAAGACGACGACTTCTAAATCCTTTAGAGGACAGGATAGATCATCCTTTTGACGAACCTCCTTTTCAAGCTGCCGAAGGAAGGAGATGCTTTGTGCGGATGGCTGACCTTGCATGCCGGCCAAGACATTTGAGCTGATCTTTCCGCCCATCCCTCGGAAGAATTGAATAAAATCATTCATCCCCATCGTACTCCTTCCTTTCTGCAAATTTGCGTACATATTCATTCAACAGTTGTCCATCCTTAATGAGTTCCTTTAATTCTTTCCTTTCTGCCTTCGTTAAGCGGTCAATAAATAGATAATGGCCAGATTCATAATCTTTGTGATTCCCAAATTGAATACGGTAATCCTGCAGTCTGATAAATTGCTCGCTGATAGACTTCTTTCTTCCCTCAGATAGGATGGAGGAGGGGAGTGTCTTTAGACGCATTGCAGTGGAGGTTTCCATAAGATTTTCTGATATGGCCAGAATGCGTCCGGCATTAATATAAGGGAATAACCCTGTTTCCTTAATATTTAAAAGACCGGAATAGGCCCCATGTGTCTCGACAAGGAATTGGCCGAGCATATTGACGGCTTTTTTGACATGCATCGTGTTCTCCATCATCCGGCTGATTAACCTTTTATGATGAATAAAGCGGTATGCGGCTGATTTGATCTCCATAAGATAGGCTTCTTCCCCTATGAGGCACCGCCCATCGAGAAAGGTTAAAAGATGACGAATAGATTCCCATGATTGATCATTTGTCCATTCTTCCGCCTGTTCCACCCATTCTTTCCTCGAGCGGCACCAAAAAGGATTGCTTGCCATGACCTTGCCGTCACATAGCTTATAGCCGGTTACCGCCAGTCCAGCTGAAATTTCCTCACCCAGAGAAACGAAGTACAGCTTTGTCTCATCGGAAGAGCTATCATAAATGATGCCGTGGTCTTGGTCGCTCCAAACACCTTGTTCCTTCCGACCCGCACTCCCCATCAAAAAGAAGCAAAAGGGTGAGGGAGGGGGACCATAGATAGAGGAATGAAGCTCCATTGATTTATGAATCGTACGCAGCATGATATCGTCATGGCGTTCATTTAATACAGCAGAAGTGAGGGGAAGCTCCCCTATTCGTTGATCCCGGTAGCTGCGTATATCTAAATAATGATTGGTAACAGCGGACATAGAACCCTCCTTAACAGGCATAACCCCTTGGATGAGAACTCAAATCCAAGGGGGATGCGAAAGTCAGCATTGGAAAGCTGCTATAGGATAGTCGTTGTTTGTCTAGACAATAGAGGTTGATTTCTCAGATGGTGTGATGACGGTGTCTGATTTAAGCTGTTCCGGGTATCCATAAACCCCGTGTTCGCTTATATCAAGACCCATGATTTCTTCTTCTTCTGTCACACGAAGGCCTCCCATGACAGATTTCATGATGTATAACAGAATGTAGGAGACGATGAAGGCGAAAGCGCCGCAAACAGCTACACCTAATGCTTGAACGCCTAATTGTTCGAAACCGCCGCCATAGAACAATCCCGGCTTTCCGACAGAAGCTAGTTCAGTTGTAGCGAAGAAACCAGTGGATAAGGTACCCCAGATTCCGGCTGCTCCGTGAACGGAAAGGGCATAAATCGGATCATCAATCTTACGGGCTTCAAAGAAACGAATACTGTAGAATACGAGAATACCAGCGACAAATCCGATGACAAGAGCACCCCATGTATCAACGAATGCACACGAAGCCGTGATAGCAACGAGACCAGCTAAGGCACCATTAAGCATCATGGATACATCAGCCTTTCCAAGAACCATCCAGGATATCATCATCGCGGCAACCGTTCCAGCTGCAGCGGCAAGGTTCGTGTTCAATGCGACAAATCCGAAGAATCCGGCATCGACTGCGACTGTGCTGCCGGCATTGAAGCCAAACCAGCCAACCCATAAAAGCAATACACTAAGTGCCGTATACACTTGGTTATGACCATATAGATTATTGGCAGAGCCGTCTTTATTGAATTTGCCAATCCGTGGTTTCAGTAGAATGGTTGCAGCAAGGGCTGCCATAGCTCCAGTTAAGTGAACGACAGTTGAACCGGCGAAATCTTGTTTCCCATGTTCGGCTAACCATCCGCCGCCCCAGATCCAATGAGCGATTGGCGGGTAAACCAATACGGCGAATAAAACGGCGAATACGAGGTAAACGCCCATCTTCGCTCTTTCAGCGAATCCGCCGAAAGCGATTGTCATGGCAATTCCAGCAAACGCTGTTTGGAATACAAAGAATACAGATCCATTATAGGCGGCACCTTCAGCCTCCGCACCGGAATAGAAGAAGTCAGATAGACCGATAAACTTGCTTAGTCCGCCGCCATCCCCAAAGATTAATCCGTATCCAACTGCCCAGAAGACAATGGAGGAGATACCGAATGTCAGAATGGTCTTGCCGGCGATATGCCCGGCATTCTTCATTCGAGTGGAGCCTGTCTCCAGCAGGATAAAGCCTCCAATCATCAAAATAACTAAAATTGCAGAAATCATAATCCAGAGGCTGTTCATTAAATATAAAGTTTCTTCCATTAGTCCTCACCTTCCAATTCATTATTTTTCGCTTGCTGCAATTGTATTGTCGCATCAAGGAAAATGGATTTCTACAATGATGTTAGAAATCCTTACATGGATTTTGGATTAGGACTAAGGTAATGCTTTTGCAAGCGGTCTTAGATGGTAAGCTTATATTTTTCGAATCCCGAACTGGGCGTTAATTTGACCTTGAAGCATTTTCTTGCGGAGTGTTGCTTCATCTTCTTTCTTCTTCTTACGTACCATTTCCTTCCTGATTTCAAATGTCTGAACTCCGTCTTCGATTTTCTCAGCAATCTCCATGAGCAGCTCAATATCGGTGAACGAGTATTTTCTGCTTCCCCCAGACGTCCGATCAGGAAAAATCAATTTCCGTTCTTCATAATATCGGATCTGCCTTTCTGTCAATCCGGTCAGTTCTCTGACTACACCAATGGTTATGACCTTTTTGTCCTTGTAGGAAGACTCATGTGTCATCTGTATTCACCTCATTCATAAATATAAATATGGAATATTATCTCACATTGATTGGAATAAAAAAACAGAAAATTCTAATAGCTGGTTATCTTCTTGAAGGCTATTGGTAATGCAAAAAGTCATGCACCTATCTCTCAATAAGATAAAAACATGTGTCAGGACTTCTTCCAAAAATCTTGAGAAAACGCTTCATTGAGAGATAATCATCTATATAGCAAAGATAAAGTGCTTACGTATGAAGGAGGGAGTTATGACATCCTATAAAGAGAAAAAAGTGATTTCGATTGGAATCGTCAGTGAACTTACTGGACTTTCCCTTCGAAAAATCAGATATTACGAAGAGCGCGGGCTGCTTGCTCCCGGACGGACAGAAAAGGGAGTCAGGAAGTATTCTTTTGCTGATGTTGAAACATTGATGAAGATCGCCGAGAAGAGAGAAGAAGGCGTACAAACTTCTGAGATTAAGAAAAAGCTCTTAACAGAAAACAACCGCAAAAAAATCCGCGACGAGATGATCAAAGGTCAGATCAACGCTCAGTTTCAAATGCGAAAATAGGCAAAAACAGCCGTCAGGAAAAACCCTGACGGCTGTTCAATGGGGGAGCAGAGGGGGAATAGAGATAGCGGTTTATCCTGCCGTTTTCTCGTTTGCAGCAGACATGAATAAGGCTTCTAGGAGCCCAATGTAGGCTTCCTTATGGTTAGTGGGGATTTCTCTAGTGAACATATGGCGATGATTCTCGCTGTTTTGCAAAAGACGGAGCAAATCCTCCGCGCGAGATCCGCAATGTCCCAGCAATTCCTCATACAACTCATCCCTTAGTAAATCCAATTGGATGATGAGTTCCGCTAATTGTTCATTTCTTCGATTCTTCATCTCGTTTCACCCTTTCATCCTCAATGATCTTCGCTCCTGAAGAACATGTATTTTCATTAGAATACGAGCATTTTATTCATCTGTCATGTGTTTTGTTAACTTTTCTCACGTATCTTTTTATAAAATGATGAAAGTTATGTTAGATTTACTTACATTTCCTTCCTGGCAGCCTATTCAAAAGGATTTTCTTTTATTTTGCACAAACAGATTTTATATACGATAATAATAGAGAATGAATATGGGCTTGAACGAAACATCAAGGAGGAAAAGCAACATGAATAAACGTTTTACGGCTTTCTTGCTCTTTATTTTGACGGCCACTTTGCTGATTGGCTGCTCAAGTCTTGGAGCAGAGAAGGATGAACGAAAGATTGCGCTGGAAAATGCCCTTGAAGCCATGAAATCTGGAGATTCGGAAAAGATGGAAAAATATGTGGTGGAAGAAGAGGGGGCGGATAGCTCTTCAATGGAAGATACGGTCACGGATTTGGCAGAGGAGAAGAAAGCAGAGGAAGCTCTTGCCTACTTATTTAAGCACTTATCCTATAAGATTGGCGATGTGAAGAAAGAAGAGGAAAATTCAGCAACCATTGCAGTTGAAATGGAGCAAGCTGACTTAAAGGAAGCGACTAGTGCTGCGATGGGCGAGGTTTTCATCCAATCAATGTCCTTAGCATTCTCCGATAAAACGGAGGAAGAGATTGATGCGGAAATGGAAGAATTCTTACTCACCAAGTTTAAGAAAATGGTCGATGACAATCAGGACAACCTCATCACAACGAATGTGGATGTGCATATGAAGAAAGTGGACGGCGAATGGAAGGTGGTCGGGGATGAGGCCTTTTATGATGCTGCCACCGGCGGCATGTTAAGCGCAATCGAGGAATTTGCTGACAGCTTTAATATGGAAGAGAACACAGAGGATGCAGCTAAATAAAGGCTTGAAAGGACAACCAGTTTACCTATGCTGGTTGTCCTTTTTTATTTGAACATGATCGAAGTCACTTATCAATCAATGCAATTTCTCACGGTATAAGGTTACAAAAAGGGGTAAATGAAAAAACATCTAGAGGAAAACCTCTAGGCCAAATGGTATTTTATTTACTTCGTATTCGTAAACCCACCATCAATCCGGATCACTTCCCCGTTAATATACTGAGCCTCTGAGGTAAGAAGGAAGGTGACAAGTTCGGCTACCTCCTCAGGAGTCCCTAACCTTCTTTGAGGAATTCCCTTTGTGGCGTTCTCCTTCATGGAAGGATTTGCTTCATAAAAGGCTTTGACCATCGGCGTTTCTGTTGGACCTGGTGCAATGGCATTGACACGCAGGCCGTCTTTAGCATATTCAGCGACCATGCTCTTTGTCAAACCAATAATTCCATGCTTGGTGGCGGAATAGGTTACGACAGAATCCTGTCCAATAACCCCAGCGCTTGAAGCGGTGTTGACAATAGAGCCGCCGCCGTTTTTAAGCATCGCCTCTGCTACATATCGAACCCCATATAGGGCACCCATTAAATTGATATTGACGATTTGCTGGATCTCTTCAATCTTCGAATTAAGGAAATAAGAACCGCTACCGGAAATCCCTGCATTATTGAAAAAATAGTCAATTGATCCAAAGTGTTCGATTGTTTGTTCAACATAACTCTTCACATCTTCTGGATTTGAAACATCAGCTTTAATAAATAGGGCATCCACTCCATTTTGCTTAGCTGTCTCGACTGTTTCATGACCACCCTTTTCATTGATATCAATGGCAGCAATAATAATCCCCTCTTTGGCTAAACGAATGGCTGCAGCTTGTCCTAAGCCGCTCCCTGCTCCAGTGATAATGGCTGTTTTTCTCATGTTATTACCTCCTTAGTTGTCAAGGCACATACATATGGCACCTGCCATTTTTTACCCTAATAAACGGGAAACAAACTCATAAAGCAAGGCGGAAGGGGAGCAAGCTGAAATGCGTGTTTATCTGAACGCCAGATTCAGAGTTAGAAACAAATAATAGGCTTCCCAAACGTAACGGCAGCGGCCGATAAGAGATAGGAATCTATTATTTTTTTCGATTTGCTAGTACAAATGCATTAATTATCGGTAAATCGAAAATATTAATAGGTTAGAGCATGAACAAGCCTTTCGCCTTTTCATAATGTATGAATGTAAGCTTACACAACTAAATAAAAAGGAGTGTTGTAGATTGTCTAACAAGCACTACTATATGAAGGGGTGCAGACAATACTTTCCGGTTCCGGGAAGTATGAATCAGCTAGATAGTCAAATCATTAACCGTAATTTCCCAAGTGGTTCATCAGGGAATACCCCAGTAACCTTTAGAAGGTTCTCAAAGAAGCAAGTAAAGAATTTCTGTAACTATGACCCTGTGAAAGATTTTGATTGCTGCTTGGAAGAGCATATTGATGCTGTCCCATCTAGGTGGACGAGGGAACAATCGGAGCAAATCAGAATTACGTCTACTAATGTCACCAATGTTATTAACGAGCCGTTTCCTAGGATATCTCCAGACTTGTTTATATGGGATATGTGGCCATTAATGACAAAGGATGGGTCGGTAGCAGAGCTGCCAGGCGGCTGGAGAGTATTGTTTGCCTTATCTGCTCCGAAGAGTGTTCTTCCTGGTAAGCGCCATGATATAGCGAGAATCGCCTACTTCTATTCTCGAAACGGTGCTGATTGGATACAGGGAGGATATGTATTTGCAGAAGGGACTGCTTTTGGTTCAAGACAATGGGCTGGTTCAGCCATGCTTGACGAGGATGGCAGAATCTATTATTTCTATACCGCTACAGGAAGAAGAGGAGAAGCTCAAATCACGTATGAACAACGGATTGCGTTAACGAGCAGTGACTATATTTCCAACCTGGATGGGGTGAGATTAGTCAATTTTGCTCCGCATGAAATTATCTTAGAGCCTGATGGGGTATTATATCAGACACAAGAGCAATCCAGCGGTGGAATCATTTATGCTTTCCGTGACCCATTCTTCTTTAAAGATCCAGCAACAGGCTGTGAGTACTTGTTATTCGAAGGAAATGTCGCCGGAACAGCAAGTGATATTAACTGCGGGCCTAATGTACCGCCTGAAGCAAGATACTATACAGGGAATATTGGTATTGCCCTGCTCCGAAGCGATGATTATTCAGAATGGGAGCTTCTGCCGGCATTGCTTGAGGCAACCTGCAATAATCAGCAAACAGAGCGTCCGCATATCGTTGTAAGAGGAGGAAACTACTATTTATTCACGGATAGTCACAAGTTTACCTTCGCACCTGGACTTGAACCAGGACCTGGACCGGATGGGTTATATGGATTTGTTGCGAGCGGGCTAAGAGGGGATTATGTTCCATTAAATAATGGAGGATTGGTCTTGGCAAACCCTCCGCAGGAGGAGTATCAGGCTTATTCATGGCTTGTTCTTCCTGACTTTTCAGTCCTAAGCTTTATCGATAATTTCAATCTTCAAGGAATTAGTATTGATGAGGTCGGTTTACTGCCGGCAAGATTCCAATTTGCTCACTTTGGAGGGACATTAGCACCGACTGTGCAATTGGAGGTATCAGGTACAGAAACACAGGTTGTGAATGAATTGGATTATGGATTGGTCATGCTTGCTCAATCAGAGAGTCCTAAATGTCACCTGGATTGTGAGGAAGACGATAAAGATTATGAAGATGACTACGAGGACGATTGTGACGGCCGACACTCTCATAGAAGACGCCATAGAAATAATCATAATCACGGAAATGGACATCATGACGGACACTATTGTGATGTAAGACACCCTGAAGATGACTATAGCAGAGACAACGGACACCAAAACAAGCAAAACCATAAGAGAAAGAAAAAGAAAGACTGCGGCTGTAAGTAATGTATAATTGACAAAATGAATCGAAGGAAGGGGTCTTGCAGGGTTGTTTTGCAAGACCTTTTCTCTTTTTAGTGAATAGAGAGACTGATAGATATTATGTTTGTTTTATGGAGATGGCCTTTGAATAATAGATAGCCTTACACCCTTCTAAATCTTCTTCTCGCATGAAGCCTAGTTTAATGGAGGCGTTAATCTTCTCTTCATCAGGGATTTTGATTACCTTAATGAGATCCTTCATTTTCAGCTCCTCTAGTTTCTGCACCGTGGGCTCTGGAAGATATTTTTCTGTCTTTCTAATTTGTCGTTGCAGCTTAAGCCCTTCTTCTATTAACTCTCCTTTTTGATTCACTCCTGCCTGCTTGTCAAAGAATTGATGAAAGACTTCCTTCAAGACGTTCATTTCATCTTCTATCGCCTTTTTTTCTTTGCTTAGAGAATGGTAACGAGCCATCATGTCTGCCGTTATCAGAATATCATTCATGTATTCCCCTCCATATTTATAGCTAGTTTGTACAACATATTTTCTTTTGGCGCATTATATGCCTATCGTGGATATTTCTGAGTCCATGTAAGCCGCTTCCAAAGGAGCATGGACAGTAGGACTGCTTTTTCTGGTCATGCACCATCCGGTTGGGGGAAGTGATAGGCTCTATGCCTTTGTCTGTGCGGGCTGTTTGTTATTTCGTCTTTTAAGTGGCGATTATATAAAGTTTTTAAAATATGTATAGATTCTAGGTTAATAACGGAAACAATATTTCCGCACATTCATAAAGTGGTTATTGTCAGCTTGTATTACAAAATCGAAGGGGCGTTTTTAAATGACTAATAATAATCATCATCATATGAAGGGGTGCAGGCAATATTTCCCTGTTCCTGGAAACACGAATCAACCAACAGGAAACATCAGTAATCGGAATTTTCCGAGTGGCTCATCAGGTAATATGCCAGTCACTTTTAGAAGTTTTTCAAAAAAGCAAGTCAGAGATTTTTGTCATTATGACCCGGTTAAAGATTACGAATGCTGTTTAGAAGAACACTTAGATGCCGTTCCATCTTCTTGGACAAGGGAGCAATCGGAACAAATTAGAATCACTTCTACCAATGTATCGAGTGTCATTAATGAACCTTTCCCTCGTATATCGCCGGATTTAAATATATGGGATATGTGGCCGCTGATGACGAAGGATGGTTCTGTTGCAGAACTGCCAGGCGGGTGGAGAGTCTTATTCGCCTTATCAGCACCAAGGAGCGTCCTTCCAGGTAAGCGTCATGATATCGCTCGAATCGCTTATTTCTATTCTCGAAACGGCTATGATTGGATTCAAGGGGGCGCCTTATTTGAGGAAGGGACAGCCTTTGGTTCAAGACAATGGGCTGGGTCCGCTATGCTTGATGATGATGGCCGTATCTATTATTTCTACACGGCAACAGGAAGAAGAGGAGAAGCACAAATCACGTATGAACAACGCATTGCCTTATCAAGCAGTGATTATATCTCAGACTTAGATGGGGTTAGATTTGTGAACTTTGCTCCTCATGAAATCATTCTTGAGCCGGATGGTGTACTATATCAAACACAAGAGCAATCCAGCGGCGGCATTATTTATGCATTCCGTGACCCATTCTTCTTCAAGGATCCTGCAACCGGATGCGAATATTTATTATTTGAAGGGAATGTAGCGGGGACGGCGAGTGATGTCGATTGTGGTCCTAATGTACCGGAGGAGGCGAGGTATTATACCGGTAATATCGGAATCGCGCTGCTTCGGAATTATGAGTATTCCGAATGGGAGCTTCTCCCTGCGCTCCTTGAAGCAAGCTGCAATAACCAGCAAACAGAGCGCCCTCATATCGTTGTAAGAGGTGGAAATTACTATTTATTCACGGATAGCCATAAGTTCACTTTTGCTCCTGGACTAGTTCCCGGACCTGGACCGGATGGGTTATATGGGTTTGTTGCAAGCGGCCTGCGCGGAAATTATGTCCCTTTAAATAATGGCGGACTTGTCTTAGCGAACCCGCCGCAGGAGGAGTACCAGGCTTATTCCTGGCTTGTTCTTCCGGACTTCTCGGTCTTAAGCTTCATCGATAACTTTAACCTGCAAGGAATCAGCATTGATGAAGTAGGTTTATTGCCGGCCAGCTTCCAATTTGCTCACTTTGGGGGTACGTTAGCGCCGACCATACAATTAGAGGTATCAGGCACCACGACTGCAGTGGTCAATGAATTGCCATATGGCTTAGTCATGTTGGCGCAATCAGAAAGCCCTAAATGTAATCTCGATTGTGAGGAAGACAAGAATGATCACGATGATGATTATGATGATTGCAAAGGAAATCACAAGCACGGAAGAAGACATGGTCATAAACATCATGATGATGTAGACCATCATCACGGACACAATGGAAAAGGCAATAAGAAGGATCAAAAGAAATGTGATTGTCATAAAAAGGACAAGGAATGTGACTGTGATAAAAAGAACAAAAAGAAGAAAAAGAAAAAGAATAAATAAGAAATGTGACGGCATTTAAGCGCTGACCGTTTGAAAGATTCGTTTAATGAGGTCCTGCAAAAGATTAAATCTTTTGTGAGACCTTTTTTTATTTGGATAAAATGATGCTTATCCTCCATTTAACCTCTTCAAGGCCTTCCTCTTTTGAAGATTTCATTCTATAAAGGCAATCATTCATAGCTCATCTAGTTGATTGAAGTTTCGTTTCCATATGCTCCTTTAGAATTGTCACATCATTATGAACCCTCTTTAACCCCCTGTTCCTTTAGGCATAGAATTGCCTTTTCTCCTAATTTCAAGCATTTTTGAGCAGCTCATCGTTAATCAGGGCAATATATAGGTATCATCGTTGTTTTAAAGGGAAAGGTTTATTTCACCTAGATTTAGCTAATGTTGAGGAGAGAATGTAAACCTGAATGGAAGGAGGCTGCATATGATGTGGTCAGCTGCCATGTGGGGAGCTGTTTCTGGTTCAGCAGTATTTGTCGGTGCGATCCTAGCCATGGTGTTTCATTTGTCTGGAAAAATGATTGGGTATGTGATGGCTTTTGGAACAGGTGTATTAATCGGAGCTGCTGCCTATGAATTATTGGGCGATTATGTTGAAAAAGGCGAGATTTTGTCTGTTTCGATTGGATTCATGATTGGTGCTATAACCTTTACACTGCTGAATTCCTATATTTCTAAAAGAGGGGCTGGAGAGCGGAAAAGATCTGGCAGTCAAGGTGAAGGAGGTTTTTCCATTTTTATCGGCACGGTGATGGATGCTATACCGGAGTCCATCATGATTGGAGCAAGTCTGCTTGCGGGGCCTTCAGTCAGTTGGATGCTCGTTGCAGCGATTTTTATTAGCAATATCCCCGAGGGACTTTCCAGCACGACCGGATTGAAGAAGGGCGGGTATCCTGCTTGGAAGATTTATGTCCTGTGGATTGCTGTTATCCTTATATCAGCGCTGGCCTCCTTCTGTGGATATGTCTTTCTGTCTGCAGCATCGGAATCCATTATGGGCGGCATTGCAGCCTTTGCGGCAGGAGGGATAATCGCTATGGTCTCATCGACGATGATGCCGGAAGCCTATGAAAACAGCGGCCCGAGTACTGGATTGATTACCGCTTTTGGATTGCTGCTTTCGCTTATCCTTGATTATTTCTCCGGATGAACTGCGCCTCTGTTCAAGCTTGTGCATTCCATTCACATGAATAGAGAGAAAAGGCTCTGTTTTCATTCAGGGCCTTTTTGTAAGCCTTCTTTCTATTGCTCCAAGTAAAAGTGGTTGAAAAGAGGCTGTTTTTTCCTTATTCTAAAATAACAGACTTTAGAATGTTAACAGTGGAGGCAGTGCAATATGTATAGTTTCAAAAATGATTATAGTGAAGTTGCCCATCCAGCCATCTTGAAGGCAATGGCAGAATCAAATTATGAGCAGGAAGAGGGTTATGGGTATGATTCCTATACGCAAGAGGCCATCCGGCTGTTAAAGGAACAAATTCAAAATCCAGCTGTAGATATTCATTTACTGACTGGGGGAACCCAAACAAATCTTACAGCCATTTCTGCCTTTCTAAAGCCACATCATGCTGTCATCGCACCGCATACGGGCCATATTTATGTCAATGAAGCGGGTGCTATTGAAGCAACTGGCCATAAAGTGATTACCGTACCGGGAGAAGATGGCAAGCTTAAGCCAAATCAGGTGGAAGCTGTTCTCGCAAAACATCCGGACGAACATACAGTCATGCCTAAGCTCGTTTATATCTCGAATCCGACTGAGCTAGGTACGATTTATACAAAAAAGGAACTGCAGGCTTTAAAAACGGTCTGTGAACAAAACCAGCTTTATTTATATGTAGATGGAGCAAGACTTGGCTCCGCCCTCATGTCTTCAAATAACGATATGACATTGGCTGAGTTTGCCGTGTATCCAGATGCCTTTTATATCGGCGGGACGAAAAATGGTGCAATGATGGGAGAGGCTCTTGTGATTCAGCGGGAGGAGCTTAAGGAGGACTTTCGTTATTTAATGAAGCAAAAAGGGGCCATGCTGGCAAAAAGCCGGATCCTTGGCATCCAGTTTTTAGAGCTGTTTAAAGGCCATTTATATTGGGATTTAGCTGACCATGCTAATCACATGGCGATGAAGCTTCAAGAGGGATTGAAGAGAAACGGCATCTCCTTCCTAGCGGAAACTTCAACAAACCAGCTCTTCCCTATTCTTCCAGACAGCGTTATTCTTGAGCTTAAGGAGAACTATTCCTTTTATGTGTGGGAGCAAGTAGACGAGGAATCTTCCGCCATCCGTTTGATAACCTCCTGGGCAACGAGGGAATTGATGGTTGATGCCTTTATTGAGGATGTAAAGTGTCTTATGAAGAATAGGAAGAATAAGAATATTGCCTTTGCGTGAATCGAGAATGCCCCTTCCAATTTATACATTGGAGGGGGTTTTTGTGTGAATGAAAATGATTCATACGTTGAAAATTGATTTAGGAGCTTGTACAGGCAATCCCTTTCTGCACACATAGTATGTAATATAAATCAGAAAGGGGGAATAAGTATGGCTTTGATTAACTATAACCGAAGCATACTAACAAATTTAAGAAATGGCGTATCCATTCCTGTAACGTCAACACCACGGCGTATTATGGAATTCGGCTTATTTATTGATAATCCAGTAAACTTTGTTGAGTTGCTGACAACTGTAGGGTGGGATGTTACGAATGTGGAATCAAGAAGCAACCAACCTAATCAACCAACTCTTCAAATCGAGTTCAGAATGGATGGTACGACGGTCGGAAGCACCACACAGGAATCCATTTCTAATAATGAGGACGAGCCACTCGAGATGACCACGAAATTTCAAACGGTTCTAACGAATGTATCAGCAGGACATCATGTTTTCCAAGTCTTTGTATCTAACACTCAGCCAGAACAAGGGGATATCACCATTTCCGGACCGGCAAACGTTTCAGGTA
>NZ_JBJEFJ010000071.1:0-2538 GCF_051873915.1 Pradoshia sp. | reverse complement strand
GGTTCCGTTAGTGAGAGCCAGTGCTCCGGATTAGAGAGCCACCCCCCTCAGGGGGGCGACCTGCTAATCCTGATACATGCACTTTGAAAACTAAATCCTGCTGTGGCGACGTCTCATGGATGTTTCGCCATCAATATTAATCTCATATCCATTGGATGTTATGCGGTCAAGCAGTGTGTCTGCGACACCGCCGCTCCCAAGCCTCTCGTGCCAGCCTGCTACGGCTACCTGAGAGCATAGGATTGTCGATGTTTTATCCTCATCCCTGGCTCTTAGCAGAATTAACAGATCACGTTGCTCCTCCTGAGTCGTGGGAAGCAGGAGAAAGTCATCTAGAATCATCAACGGTATCCTTCTGAAACGATTAATCGTTTCGTCATATATGCCTTGAATCCTTGCTGCTTCCATTGTGCCGAAGAATTCATTAAGCCTGAAGTATCTGACACGGTACTCATGTCTGCATGCGTTGGTAGCCAGAGCACAGGCTATATATGTCTTGCCGCATCCGGTTGCACCGATAAGCATTATGTTGAGACCTCTGCTGATGAACTCGTTCGTCTGGAGCGTATTGAACAGATCCCTGTTTAGATGTCTCTCAGGAAAGAACTCTATTCCTCCAATATGCGCAGTAGTATCCGGAATCTCAGACCTCTTCAGAAGCCTCTTAATCTTGTTATTTGTCCGCGAGTCAAACTCCGCATCCACTAGTAGAGAGAATTCTTCATCAAATGTCATCGGAGCGTAGAGCTCAGGTGATTCTGAATGCAGCTTATATTGATTTGCCATTTCCGGTAATCTCATTTTACGAAGCTTGTCGTATGTGTCTCTATTCATTACGGCCACCTCCATAGTATGAAGCACCACGAAGGTGAGTGAATTTTTCAAGAGAGTCATCTTTTTCTGACGACGATTTTTCCTTCGGAAGGTCTTGACCGGCTTCAAGAATCAATCTAATATTCTTGTACCGGGGATTCGGAATATGCACAAGTGCTACAGCGCAGGCATTTTCAAGGCGGCTGGAGGAGTATTTGTCAGCCAGCTTCAGGAGGGACAGGCAGCCTTTGTAGGCCTGTTCTTCTACCCGGTATGACGCGAACATCTTATCTACAACTTCTTTTGTATTAGGTCCGATGTTTTCAGCCCAGCGCTTGAATCTTTTGCTGTCCCATTCGCTGTACAGCTGATGGTTCTCAGGCATATGATCTATGTTTGTTGCATATTGACCATTGCGCCCATGGAGCCTTCTGTGGCTGCAGATACGAGTGCCCTTATAGTAGATTTCAATCACGCTGCCTGTACTGCGAACATCTACTTTCTTTCTTACATATGCATATGGAACTGAATAGTTTTGCTTGTCGAAGGATATGTGGTAGTTCATCTGGACGGTCGCTACCTTCCAGGTTGCATACTCGTAAGCGTAATCCGGCAGTGGTTTCATAAATGGCAGTTCTTCATCGGTATACACGGAATAACGAGAACCGTCCTTTTTCTGAAACGGCTTTCTATTGAACTCGTCAAGTTCTTTTCGTATGGCTTTATTCAGCTCATGGAGACTGAAGAATCTCATGTTTCTGAATTTTGATACAAGCCGTCTTGTTAAAGCGCCTACTGATCCTTCCACCGCTGCTTTGTCCTTTGGAGCCAAAACTCGCGCAGGCAGTAATGCGGTATTGTAGTGATCGGCCAGCTCTTCGTAGCTCTTGTTGAACACCGGATCCTCATGCTTGCTGTTCCTGATGACACCTGTTTTTAGATTGTCGCAGACAAGAAGCTTTGTGCTGCCGCCGAAGTACGCATACATATGTACATGTGCATTTATCCATGCTTCCTGTTTCGTGTTTGTAAATGCTTCCGCATAGCAGAACATGCTAAACGGCAGCGTGGCTACGAACAGGTAGCATTTCTGCTCCTTGTCATCATCGGCATCATAGTATGAGAATGTGGTGCCTGCCCAGTCGACCATGAGCTTGTCGCCCGGCTTATGACTTATATGCATCGTCAGTCTGTGCTGATTGACATAGTCGGAATACAGCTTACAAAACTGAGAGTACATATACGGCGGCTTCTTCTCCTCTCTGCACTGATCACAATACTCTTCCCACAAAGAGCGAAGAGTGACTCCGTCTTTGAGAAGTTCCTTGTGCACCCATTCGAAGTCAGGGATGACCTGAACAGGGATTAGTTCCTTCTCAGGAAAGAGCAGCTGTACTATCTCCGACTCTTCCATCTGCAGCAACTCGGGGAGAGATTTACCGCTTCGTATGGATGCTGCTGCTACGGACGATACCGTATTTCTTGATACTTTTAGCATTTTAGCGATTGCTCGCTGAGACTTCCCGTCAGCAATATACTGCAGGATTTGTTTTTCTTTGGACATTGATGTAGTCCTCCCTTCATATGAATTCGGCTTTTGCCGTACATTCATTCTAAAGGGTGGCTCTCTACATCGGAATCCATATTCTATCCAACCGGCTCCGCCATTCAGATTGGGTGGCTCTCTCTATCGGACGAAGTGGCTCCCGAACAGCGGAATACTCA
>NZ_JBJEFJ010000070.1:0-2573 GCF_051873915.1 Pradoshia sp. | reverse complement strand
TAAAATATACATACCCTGTTTTTCGTGGGAATATTGGAAAAGTAAGGACGCTGTATAAAAAAGCCGCCACCTATATAGGAAGCGGCCATACCTTTATTCCATTGCCCCCTCTAAACGGATACATGCCATTCTAGAGAAAACCCATTAATGATTGGCGACAAACAACAATCCAAACAGGGCTATAAAACAAATCGTACCGATTAGTGCGAGAATCGTCAGTATTTTATTCGTATTCCTTTTCGTTATCCATTTATACAGCAAGGAATAAATACCTATCCCAATTACGCCGCCCAATGTATTCCCTAAAAGATCCGTTATATCGGTTCCGCCTATCGCAAAAATAAACTGAATGATTTCAAATGAAAAACTGACAGCAGCGATAAGAATGAGGTTCTTGATCAATCTCCATTCTGGCTTGACCATACATAAATAAAGGCCAAACGGCACAAAAATGACTATATTATTGATAATCTCACTAAGATCCAGTCGATCATTCGTTATAACGGACCCGCCAAAAGGAATGAAGTTCATCCCTCTAAACTCAGGTAACTCCTGAAGCGATAAAGACATTTTAAATAAAATAATCCATATCAAAGCGAGCAAATAAATAACGAACAAACCCATCGTTAATGGGTGCTGATTTCCTTTTGTTTTACTCATACTAGGTTCATCCTCCGTTTCTCCACAACGGTGTATTACACGCATAATACACCTGATAAATGCACTATATAGTTCGTACACTTTTTTGTCAATGAATAGGAGCAGCAGCAGCTGAGTCAAGCATTTGATATGAATATTCCAGTCTTTCATCTAACCAATAAACAACAATCACGAGAATCATGAATATTTTTATCCCTTTCCTGCTTCCTCCTTAGGTAATGAATTTTTGGATTCCTGAATATACTGGAGTAATAAACATGAGCAACATTTGCTCGCTTGACCTTTCTGCATTTCGAAGTATTTCCCCAATATTCAGCTGGAGGTGTTAGATGGATAACAAGAAACTGTACAGGTCCAGAACGAATATCGTCTTATCAGGCGTATGCGGCGGATTATCTGACTATCTGAAAATAGATGCAGTTATCGTTCGATTAGGATTTGTCCTATTGGCCTTGTTGACCGCCATTATTCCTTGTCTTATTTTGTATATATGTGCCATGTTCCTTATTCCCGAAGAAGATCATCGAAGCCCTGCAGATTTATCAGAACCTGAGGAGCAATCAAAGGACTAATTCTCTTGAGTTAGCCTTTTTTTGCTTTGCCATTTCATCCACACAAGAAAAGACTGTCATTTTGACAGTCTTCATTTTTTATTATTTAGGATAAAGAGTGAAGCACTTCTATTCTACATTAGTGTCTCTTGTAAGCTACGCTGTCGCTTCTTTCACTTGAAATAGCTCATCCTTCCATAACCTAATCATTCAAAGCTATGTGAATGATAGACCTCACCAATAATCCCTTCTAATTGATGAACGCCTTGATCCGTATTTGTCATGATGATTAACCCGCTTCCCAATCGAGGATACGCCACTAACATGCATTGAAATCCCACTCCCCAGCCTAATGATGAAACTTCCTCCCCATCAAGAAAAACCCCTAATCCTGTCCATTCCTTACAGCCTTGTGGGGTTATCATTTCGTTTACTTGATTCGCTGAAATGCCCACTTTACTTTCCTTCTTTAGAGCGTTCATTACATCTATGACTAACAGCGCTAAATCTGAAGAAGTTGTCCATAATCCAGCCGCTGCAGGATAAGGGTATACGGGGTATTTGCGATCGACTAAACTCCCATCTTTCGTATGTCCACAAGCTAATTGTTCGCCCGATTTGCTCGGTGTATATGTACTATTCATCATCTTCAACGGACGGAAAATCAGCTTCTCCATGACTCTTTCAAAAGGCTCTCCAATCACATCCTCTATCAATTGCTGTATAAGGCAAAAGCCTGCATCCGAGTATTGAAAATCACTCTCTGGTTCGTACTTTACTTCTATACGTTCCTTACAATAAGACGTCCTTCCAGATAATAGATTAACCATTGAAGGAATCTCCTCATTGGGATCAATTACCCCAAAACTATCCGGTGGATCGACAATGCCAGATTGATGACTAAGCAAGCTTCTTAATGTCACTTTTTTATTGGCGGTAAAAGGATTCTCTGGGATTTTCCACGATGTCAGCCGATGGTTGACGTCTTCATCTAAATCCAGCATGCCTTGTTCTATTAATTTCATTACTAAGAAGGCCGTTAGAAACTTACTGATTGAACAAGCATTGAAAATAGCGTTACTGTCCACCTTTTTATTGGTTCCTATTTCTAATAGACCATAATGATCAACCTGTACAATATGACCACGATGGATGACAGACATACTTAAACCAGCTACATGATTATGCTTCATTCGTTCATTTATATCTATATAGTTTCTAGTCATCATAGCCCCCTACTCATTATTAACCTCGCATTTTGCCCGCTCTTCTCCACTCAGGCATAACCCTTCTCTCTTAAGGGGAAATTCCACACTAATTGCTCCTGTCGCCCTAAAAAAGCCGCTCTCTAAGAGAAGCTTC
>NZ_JBJEFJ010000069.1:0-2580 GCF_051873915.1 Pradoshia sp. | reverse complement strand
GAGTTAGTACATTGAAAACTGAATATAATCCAAGCAAAAAACCGAGACAATCAAAGAGAACAGATTGTAGAGCGACCGAGAAGAGAATTCTTGAGTAAGGTCAAGTAGAAAAGGGCGCACGGTGAATGCCTAGGCACTAAAAGCCGATGAAGGACGTGACGAACTACGAAAAGCTTCGGGGAGCGGTAAGTACGCTAAGATCCGGAGATGTCCGAATGGGGGAACCCAATGCAGCGATGCATTATTGAATGATGAATAGATAGTCATTCAAAGGAATACGCAGTGAACTGAAACATCTAAGTAGCTGCAGGAAGAGAAAGAAAAATCGATTTCCTTAGTAGCGGCGAGCGAAGAGGAAAGAGCCCAAACCAAGTGATTTATCATTTGGGGTTGTAGGACTGCGACGTGGCAGCGTGAGTGATAGCAGAATTATCTGGGAAGGTAAGCCAGAGAGGGTGAGAGCCCCGTAAGCGAAATTGCAAGCGCGCCTAGCAGAATCCTGAGTAGGCCGGGACACGAGGAATCCCGGTTGAAACCGCGAGGACCATCTCGCAAGGCTAAATACTAATTAGTGACCGATAGTGAACCAGTACCGTGAGGGAAAGGTGAAAAGAACCCCGGAAGGGGAGTGAAAGAGAACCTGAAACCGTGTGTCTACAAGTAGTCAAAGCACATTAAGGTGCAATGGCGTGCCTTTTGTAGAATGAACCGGCGAGTTACGTTAACTAGCGAGGTTAAGTCAGAAAAGACGGAGCCGGAGCGAAAGCGAGTCTGAATAGGGCGAGAAGTTAGTTGACGTAGACCCGAAACCAAGTGACCTACCCATGACCAGGCTGAAGGTGTGGTAAAACGCACTGGAGGGCCGAACCCACGTAAGTTAAAAATTGCGGGGATGAGTTGTGGGTAGCGGTGAAATTCCAAACGAACTTGGAGATAGCTGGTTCTCTCCGAAATAGCTTTAGGGCTAGCCTCGTGGAGAGGATAATGGAGGTAGAGCTCTGTTTGGACTAGGGGCCCGTCAGGGGTTACTGAATCCAGATAAACTGCGAATTCCATATATCCATACACGGGAGTCAGACTGCGAGTGATAAGATCCGTAGTCGAAAGGGAAACAGCCCAGATCACCAGTTAAGGTCCCCAAATCTATGCTAAGTGGAAAAGGATGTGGAGTTGCGTAGACAACTAGGACGTTGGCTCAGAAGCAGCCATCATTCAAAGAGTGCGTAATAGCTCACTAGTCGAGTGGCGCTGCGCCGAAAATTTACCGGGGCTAAGCATAGTACCGAAACTGTGGATGTGTTTTAAAGAGCACGTGGTAGGAGAGCGTTCTAAGTGCGGCGAAGGCTAATCGAGAGGATAGTTGGAGCGCTTAGAAGTGAGAATGCCGGTATGAGTAGCGAAAGATAGGTGAGAATCCTATCCGCCGAAAGACTAAGGTTTCCTGGGGCAGGCTCGTCCGCCCAGGGTAAGTCGGGACCTAAGGCAAGGCCGAGAGGCGTAGTCGATGGATAACAGGTAGAGATTCCTGTACTGTGTTCAATCGTTATGAGCAATGGAGGAACGCAGGAGGCGAAACACGCATCGAGCTGGATCGATGTTCAAGCAGCGAGTGCGGTTAAGAGTCAAATGCTTCTAACCAGCAACATGAGCTGTGATGAGTAGCGAAGTAAAAGTAGCGAAGGTGATGTAGTCACACTGCCAAGAAAAGCTTCTAGCCAGAGAGAACATACCCGTACCGCAAACCGACACAGGTAGTCGAGTGGAGAACACTAAGGTGAGCGAGAGAACTCTCGTTAAGGAACTCGGCAAAATGACCCCGTAACTTCGGAAGAAGGGGTGCTGGCCATGAGAGTGGTTAGCCGCAGTGAATAGGCCCAAACAACTGTTTATCAAAAACACAGGTCTCTGCAAAATCGTAAGATGACGTATAGAGGCTGACACCTGCCCGGTGCTGGAAGGTTAAGAGGAGAGCTTAGCGCAAGCGAAGGTTTGAATTGAAGCCCCAGTAAACGGCGGCCGTAACTATAACGGTCCTAAGGTAGCGAAATTCCTTGTCGGGTAAGTTCCGACCTGCACGAAAGGTGTAATGATTTGGGCACTGTCTCAACGAGAGACTCGGTGAAATTATAATACCCGTGAAGATGCGGGTTACCCGCGACAGGACGGAAAGACCCCATGGAGCTTCACTGTAGCTTGATATTGAGTATCTTTTAAACATGTACAGGATAGGTAGGAGCCAAGGAATGCAGGACGCTAGTCTTGCAGGAGGCAATGTTGGGATACTACCCTTGTTTGAAGGATGCTCTAACCTCGACCTGTAAGCCAGGCCAGGGACAGTGTCAGGTGGGCAGTTTGACTGGGGCGGTCGCCTCCTAAAGTGTAACGGAGGCGCCCAAAGGTTCCCTCAGAATGGTTGGAAATCATTCGCAGAGTGTAAAGGTATAAGGGAGCTTGACTGCGAGAGAGACAACTCGAGCAGGGACGAAAGTCGGGCTTAGTGATCTGGTGGTACCGTATGGAAGGGCCATCACTCAACGGATAAAAGCTACCCTGGGGATAACAGGCTTATCTCCCCCAAGA
>NZ_JBJEFJ010000068.1:0-57314 GCF_051873915.1 Pradoshia sp. | reverse complement strand
TGAATAAAAGAATGAAGGATTGAATCCGATTAGGGTTCAATCCTTTTTTCTAGTTATCATCCTGTTCCTTTACGTTCAGAATCAACATATGATTAATTCCTTGTCTATTGATATCTCGCCCCCCACTCACACAACTCCTCCAATACCGGCAGCAAAGTATCAGCCTTCTCCGTCAAACTGTATTCCACCTTTGGAGGGATTTGCGGGTATTCCTTCCGTTTCACCAGCCCATCTGCCTCCAATTCCTTTAGTTGCGAACTCAATGTTTTATACGTGATGGCTCCTATCTGCTTTTTTAAAGCATTGAAGCGTACCGGCTGGTTTTCCGCCAGCAGATAAATGATTACCATCTTCCATTTGCCCCCGATGACAGATATGGTGTAACCGAATGGTGTGTCTTCAATCTTTTTCACTTTCCCTTTATACTCCTCCATGCCCATCTTCCCACTATCCTTTCAGGTAGTATCTATCAATAAAGTGCGTACTACCTTTCTATTTGTTTCCAGTTTATACTGAACATACTTTAATGGAAAGGGGTCATAAACATGATTAAAACATATAACCATGGAGTGTCTTGGGAGGAAGCTTTCGGGCTTACGCAAGGTTACAGGGCCAATGATACCATCTACATCTCAGGCCAATTTTCTCATGGTATGGATGGATCATTTGTTGGAGAGGGCGATTTTGAGGCACAAGCAAGGCAGACACTGAAAAATCTTGATTCCGTGCTTGCTGGTTTCGGAGTCACCAGATCTAATATTGCTGAGATGGAGATCTTCCTGACAAAGCCAGAAGAGCATTTTGAACAGTGTGTCACTCTATTCAAAGAATATGTTGGCGACCACCGGCCAGCTGGTACTCTCGTTGGCACCTCAGGCTTGGCGTTTCCACATCAATTGATTGAAATACGTGCCGTCGCACACACCAACTAACATAAATCTAAAACATGATTTGTTTGATGACAAAGCGGGGAATCGATTCGATCCCCCGCTCCTTACTGAAAATAGTATATAAATCAAGCTGTTTTCTCTAATCCCTCACCATTTCTATCCGCTGATTTCTTCTTTCCTCTTCTCTTTGACACCTTCTTAAACAATCCAGCTAATCCGCTTGGGAAACCGAGAATGACGAAGATGTACAGCAATCCAAGGAGAATGGTCCAACGTTCGAAGATTGGGTAGGTTGAGCCTAGTTCAGATAAATAATGCTGCAGGTATTCGATGATGCCGGCTCCTGCTATGGCACCGACGAGCGTTCCTACTCCGCCAATCATAGTCATTAAGAGGGCATCCAATGTGACATCGATTGAGAAAACAGTCGTGTTGACAAAGCGCAGGGTAACCACGTAAAGCCCTCCACTTACCGCTGCAGTCGTACCGGCGACGATGCTCGCGATAACCTTATAGTGCAGCGTTTTATATCCTAGCGCTTCTGCTCTTTGTTCATTTTGTGATATCGCCTTTAGAACTTTCCCAGCTGAGGATTCGGTGAAAAGTTTTAATAAGATAAATAGAACGATCAGACAAATGAAGGTAATGTAATAGAAAGAGAGACGGTCTCTAAAGAGATTAGGGACCATGAAGGTAAATCCGTCTCCTCCATGGGTCAATGTCCGCCATTTTTCAGCTAGGACAAGGAATAACTGAGAGAAGGCCAATGTTAGCATCGCGTAGAAATGGCTTTTCAATCTAAGCGAGAGCATTCCGATGATATAGCTAATGACGACGGCTAATACAAGGGCGATGGCCATCCCTGCTGCAAATGACATTAGTTCCCCGCCCTGCCTATCAAATAATAATGCCACGCTATAAGCACCAATACCAAAGAAGAGGCAATGGCCAAATGAGACGATTCCGGTATACCCTAACAATATATCAAAGCTCATCGCGAAAATGGCAAAAATAAAGACCTGTGTGAGTAAAATAAGCATACTTCGCGAATCATTTACAAACGGGATAACAGCCAAGAATGCTACGACAACAAGCCCAATCACAAAAGATCGGTTATTCGATAACACCCGCATCTATACCTCGCCCTCCTCTCCAAACAAACCAGAAGGCTTCACTAATAAGACAAAAGCAAGCAGCAGCATATTGAGCGCCAGAGAAAAGTCAGGCAGATAATAGGCCATAAATGCTCCAGCCAGGCCGACGATCAAGGAAGCGACAGCCGACCCCTTCAAATTGCCCATGCCGCCGATAATGACAACGACAAATGCCAATATCGCATATTGCATCCCCATTTCTGCAAATACGACTCCTGAATAGGGTGCAAGCAAGACACCGCCAAGTGCCGCGACGCCTGCTCCGAGCAAAAACACGAAGGAAAAGAGTGATTTGACATTGATACCAAGCGCTTGCACCATTTCTTTATCCATCACTCCTGCCCTAATCATGAGTCCGAGCTTAGTCTTATTCAAAAGGAGCATTAAGAGAATGTAAATCAAAATACCAACCAGGATAACAAAAAGACGATATTTAATCAAAATGATTCCACCTAATTGATAGCTTCCTGAAAGCCATTCAGGCAATGGGGCTCGAATCGGATTCGGTCCCCAAATAACTTTAAGCATCTCACTTAAGACCAGCATGCCTCCAAGCGTAATCAAGAGTTGTCTGACGTGATTTCCATAGACAGGCCTAATCAGGAATTTCTCTAAAACCCAGCCCAATGCCATTCCAATAACGACGGCACCTAGCATGGATATGAGAAAGCTTCCCGTTTCAGCAAATATCCATACCCCGGAAAAAGCTCCCCAGGCAAACAACCCCCCATGAGCAAAATTCAGGACACTCATTAGGCCAAAGATAAGAGTTAGACCAGAAGCAAGCAGAAAAACAAGCATTCCGGTCGATATTCCATTCACGAATAAATTGACTAAAATGTCCATTGTTCTCTCCTTTCGCCGGTTAAGCGATTCCTAAATATTTTCTGCATGTATCAGTATCATCCTTCAAACTTTCCATCCCGCCCTTATGAACGATTTTCCCGTCATCCATAATGGCGTAGTCGTCTCCAATCTGGCTGGCCATGATAAAATTTTGCTCAACCAGTAATACCGTTGTCTTGCTCTTCATTTCCAGGATAGACTCCATCAGCTTCTCTACCATAATCGGCGACAAGCCCTTACTTGGTTCATCAATCAACAATAAATGCTCACTATTAATATAGGCCCGCGCTATCGCAAGCATTTGCTTTTGGCCGCCGCTTAAAAGACCGCTCTTCTTTCGCCAAAATTTCTTTAAATCAGGGAAGAGTGCGAGCATCCACTCCGCTTTTTCTCCCTGCGTATCCGATTTCACCGCTTGGGCAAGGGAAAAATTATCTTCCACCGTTAAGTGGTGAAAGATCCCCTGGTTTTCTGGAACATAGCCTATTCCCTTTCTTGATATGGTGTGTGTGGGCTGTCCATTCAACTGTTCACCCTTAAACGTTACATTTCCTTTGGTGATTTGATGAAAGCCCATGATTGAGCGTAAGGTGGTTGTTTTTCCTGCTCCATTTCTTCCAAACAATACCGTAATATTGCCCTCTCGAATTTCAAAGGAAACACCCTGCAAAATATGAAATTGGCCAATATAGGTTTCCATCTCATCCACTTTTAAGAGAGTCATCGTATAATCCCCCTAAATATGCATTTTGGACACGTTCATCCTGCATGATTTCACTGGGGCTGCCTTCAGCTAATAATTCACCATGAAATAAGACAGCTAGTTGATCAGACAAATGCATAACCATATCCATTTTGTGTTCAATCAGCACAATGGTACTTAACCCGTTCATTTTGATCTTTTCGATAACCTTTAAAATGCCTGGCACTTCTTCAATCGAAATTCCAGCCGTCGGTTCGTCGAGGAGCAGTAATTCCGTTTTAAGGGCCATCAGCATGGCCAGCTCTAATTTCCGTTTCTCCCCATGGGCAAGATCCTTTGCTAGAACGTCATCCTTTCCTTCAAGCATGACTTCATTCAACAGCCTCCTTGCTTCCTCCTGTTGACCCAGATACTTCTTCTTCGTTGGTATGAAGCGGAAGAAATCCTTTTGCTCTGCTTGGACGGCTAACCGGATATTCTCAATCACAGGTAATTCCGGAAAGATATTTGTCAGCTGGAATGAACGTCCTATCCCGAGTCTCGTCCGCTCCGGGATGGAATAGCCTGTCACATTTTCCCCTTTGAAATAAATCTCTCCCTTTGTCGGTTTAAGCTGACCGCTCAATAAATTGAATAGCGTCGTTTTCCCTGCTCCGTTAGGACCAATGATTGAAATCAACTTCTTCTCTGGTATGGATAGGTTCAGATTTTTAATCACGTCATGCTGGCCAAATGAAACAGAAAGGTGTTCGGTTGATAATATAGTTTCCAAGAAGAATCCCTCCTTTTCATAGAGAAGAAAGGGGAAAAATCCCCTCCTTCAAATTTATTTCTTATTCCGAATCGGGGGCTCTGTTTCATCCATTGTCAGTTCCCTAACCAATACCGGTACCGGATAATCGACTCCATCCTCTTCTTCAAGAGTGATCGCATATAAGGATTGCAGTGCCTGATGATCCTCCGCTCTAAATTTCATCGTCCCTTTCGGCGAGTCAAACTCCATTCCTTCCATCGCCTCAATTAGCGCCTCACTATCCGTATCCCCTTCTGTGTTCTTCAAAGCTTCCACAATGGCAATCGCCGATGACATCCCGCCTGCCGTAAAGAGGTCTGGAACCTCGCCGTCAAATTTTTTCTTATGCTCCTCCACAAGCCAATCATTCACCTCATTGTCAGGAAGGGTATAGTAATAGATGGAGAATCCACTCATCCCAACAAGAGCATCCATCGTCTTCAGCGAGGCAATGTCTTGAGCAGCAGCTGAAAGCTTAATGCCTTGCTCTGCTACTTTCATATCCTTCAGCTGTTTCCATGGGGAATTCGATCCAGCCCACACAATGTATAAATAATCTGGCTTAGAGCTTATGATATTTTGGATATTTGATGTGAAATCCGTTGCGTTCGCATCAACATATTGTTCATTCATGATTTCAGCTCCCAGTTTCTCTGCTCCTTCCTTAAAGGCTTGCACGCCCTCTCTACCATAGGCGCTATCTTGAGCAAGTGTTGCGATTTTCACCCCCTCTTTTGCAATGGAAGCCGCGGCTGCCACCGAATCTTGGGATGAATTGCGGCCAGTCCGGAAAATATAGCGGTTCCAGTTCTCACCTGTGATGCTATCTGCTACCGCGGGTTCAACGACCATGATTTTTTCGTACTCCTCAGCAAGCGGCAAAACAGCTAGCGTGTCGCCAGAACTTGATGATCCCACCAGGAAGTCAACTTCATCTTCCTCAAGCAATTTCGTTGCCTGCTTGACTGCCACATCCGGTTTCGTTTCAGTATCCTCAACGATGAATTCGATTTTTTTGCCGTCGACCTCCATCTTGCCATCGGTTGCATAATCAAGACCAAGCTCAAATCCCTGTACCGTTTGTTTTCCATAGACCTCAAGCGGACCTGTCATCGATGCAAGCACACCAACTTTTATCGTATCCTCACTCGAGCTTGCTTCATCATCTGAACAGCCTGCGGCAACAAGCATTGACCCCAACAATACGACAGATAAACACATCCTTAGCTTTACTGGCATTTTCATTCCTCCCCGAATTATCCTTATTTATAAAACTGAATGCGGTGCAATAAACCATCAGCGATGACAATCCTGCCATCCTTGCCAATATCAAGCCCTTGCGGAGAAAAGAAGTTTCCTGCACTCCCGCTAAAATGGCCGAATTCCTTAATGAAGTTTCCGTTCGAATCATAGACATTCATGCGATTATTTGAGGTATCTGTTACATAGACTCGATTACCTTTATCAATGGCCATACCAGTCGGCAAGAATAAATCGCCCGGTTCTTCTCCCCAGTTTTCAAGCGGATCTAAATTTCCAGCTCCGTTGTTCACTACTTATTCCAGTAATGAAGAGACTAAGAATCAAGAGCATGGCTAAGAGTATATAAAAACGAATTATTTCTTTCATTTTGTTCCCATCCATTTAATCACCGTTGCAGCCCATGTATATCCAGTACCCGCACTAACGGCAACCGCTATATCACCGTGACTCAATCTGCCCTGCTCTTGGGCGAGGTGGAGCCCGACACAGGGGTCTAGTGAGGACATATGCCCATGATGATCTAGATAAATGGCTTTTTCTTCTGGGAGGTCTAAACTAGAGAGAAGTTGGTTAAACATCGATCGTTTCGTATGAAGTGGAAGTAATAGTGAGAGATTTTCTGAAGATAACCCGCTTTTTTGTAATGATTTTCGTATGACTTTTTCGAAATTAGGAATGGATACAGGGTCGAGTCTTTCTTTCATATCAGCGGGATTGTGGACATCTATATAATGCTTACGTTGTTCTACTGTTTCATGACTAGCGAAGTTTTTTGAACCTCCTGCAGGAATACGAACATCCTGATGGAAGGATCCGTCTGTTATGATGGCGCTTTCTAAAATTTCACTGACAAGTGAATCACGTTTTATTAAAGCTGCGCATCCTCCATCACCGAAATTGAACATGAAACGGGACCGCGGATTCGTATAATCAACAATTTGTGATTCCTTACATCCTCCTACTAATAGAATCGATTGAATGGTGTGATCAGCCTTTATCATATCCTTGGCAACTTTTAAGGCAACAGGGAATCCTGAGCTGACATTCATGATTTCAAATGCATAGGCTTTCTTTAACCCTAGCTCATGCTGAATTTTCGAAGCGCAGGTCCATACATAGTAGTCTTTATGGGGGCTCCCGAAATAGATAACGACATCGATGGTGTCTGGACCGTATTGGTCAACAATTGGTCTAGCAGCCTCAATCGCCATGTCAGATGCATGCATCGTTTCATCAGCTACATGTTTCTCGTATAATCCGAATTTATCCGTTATGATGTTTTCTGGGATGCCGGTTTTATTTGCGAGTAAGCTAGCCGACTCAATCCCTGCCGGAAAAAAGGTGCTTGTCGCTTCGATTCCAATCTTCGTCATATCCTTTCCCCTTCCTTTGGTACCATCATGACAGCTGTTCCAGTTAAGACGGTCACCTCTTTTTGGTTTTGGCATTCTGTTAGAAGCTTTATTATTCTCTTCTCTTTGATATACTCCTGAACTGTCGCTGTTGCCGTGATTGTATCGCCAATATAGACCGGTGCTTTAAATTTGATTGTTTGTTCCATATAAACCGATCCTTTCCCAGGTAAATGCACTCCTAAGAGCTGCGAAAGTAAACTCGATGTTAATAAGCCATGGGCAATCCTTTCGTTAAACCTTGTATTCTTTGCATACTCGCTGTCAATATGGATAGGGTTAAAATCGCCGCTCAGTCCAGCGAACATCACGACATCTGTTTCGGTTATCGTCTTGCTGCATGCTGCCTGCTGACCCACTGTGAAATTAGCCATTCCTCTGATCTCTCCTCCCCTATTCTTGAATCAGTTTCCCTAACTGATTTTTTTGGATTTTGCCTGTTGCGTTTTTAGGTAGCTCATCCATAAAAATAATTTCCTTTGGAAGCTTATATTTCGCTAGCTTATCTCGGCAATACTCAATGATATCCTTATCCGTCAACTCACTAGATGGTTTCTTCACCACAAATGCTGCTGGAACTTCACCCCAAACAGGGTCGGCTACTCCAGTGACAGCTACCTCACTCACATCCGTATGCTGACTGATGGCTTGCTCTATTTCCAGCGGATAAATATTTTCACCTCCAGATATAAGCATCTCCTTCTTCCTGCCTACAATATAGACAAAGCCCTCTTCATCAATCCTCGCCAAATCACCTGTATAAAGCCAGCCATCGATAATTGTTTCATTTGTTGCCGCAGGCTTCCTCCAGTATTCAGTCATAATGTTTGGTCCTTTAACGACTAATTCTCCGACATCCCCTTCTTGATTAACGAGCTTGAAGTCGCTGTACATAACTGGCTTGCCAATCGAACCAATCTTCCTTGGAGCATCCTCCCTTGAAAGCATGAACAGAGTAGGGGAGGTTTCCGTCATACCAAACCCTTGCCCAAATAAGAAGCCATGGTCAAAAAAGGTTTGGATGAGTTCATGCGGACAAGGTGCCCCGCCATTATAAAACCAGCGGACTGCTTTCATTTTTTCTCTTTTAAAGGAAGGACATTCAATTAAGGCCTTATGAATTGCGGGGACACCCATGACAATCGTTGCCTCATATTGCTCAATCATCGCGATTGCCTTTTGTGGTTCAAATTTGCCTGGAATTATCACCGTTCCACCTACAAAAAGCGTCGGCAGGGCAAAGAGTCCAATCCCACCGATATGAAAGAGCGGCAACAAAACAATCGAGCGATCTGCCGAAGTCAAATCAATGGCAAGGACATTATTAATGGCGTTCCAAAACATATTTGCTTGCGTCAGTACAGCTCCCTTTGGTTTCCCTGTCGTGCCGGACGTATAACAAATAATAAAGGGAGCGCTTTCATTTATTTCTTGAAATGGGTAATTCCCAGCACTTTCTATAGCAGCGAAGGCTTCGATTTTCGCTAAATGGTCAATCCCTGTCTCTTGCAATAAGGACTGAGCCTGCTCATAGAATAGTCCCTCCGCGATTAGCACAGACGTGTCGCTATCCTTTAGCTGATAGCATAATTCACTAGACGTTAACCGTATATTGAGCGGGACGGCAATTGCACCTAATTTAGCAAGTGCAAAGATTAACACTAAATATTCAAGCCGATTTTGAGAGAGAATGGCGACTCTGTCGCCATTTTCTACTCCATACGATTGCTTCAAGAAAGCTGCCGTATCTGTTATCTTATTATGTAAAGCTTTGTACGTAATTTTCTCTTCTTCAGTGATGACGGCAATACGCCCTGGCGTAATGGTTGCTCGTTTTTCAATCCAGTAGGCTATGCCTTTCATATTACTAATCACCCTTTCACCTTTTGTTTAGACCATTAAAGATTAACGTCATGGCTGCTTCAAAAGCTTCCTCCGGAACATCATCTTGTTCCCAATACACCCATCTCATCCCTAAGAATTGGCCGATTGACATGAGACAATAGGCAACCGTCTCTTGATCTAACTGCTTAAATTCACCGGCTTCCATCCCAGCTGAAAGACTCCTTAGAAATCCATTAGCAAGCTTATTATAATACCACCGGTACAAATCCCTATCGACGACAACGGCTTGCTGCACAATACTGTATAAATTACGATGATTTTTTACCCAGCTAAAGAAAGCATGGAAGCCTGCCCTCTGCGCTTCCTCAAAAGTATTAGCATGATTCATCTCTTCCTTAATCGCTGTTCGTAATTCCCTGCTATACATGTGAATCAGCTCAT
Source organism: Pradoshia sp. (assembly GCF_051873915.1). NCBI lineage: Bacteria > Bacillati > Bacillota > Bacilli > Caryophanales > Bacillaceae > Pradoshia > Pradoshia sp. The sequence goes on along the minus strand of NZ_JBJEFJ010000068.1, from coordinate 47,967 downwards.
CAAAGATGTCCTTCTTAGATGGAAAATAATTATAAAACGTTCCTTGGGCTACCTTAGCCTCTTGTGCAATATTCACAATGGAAGTCTCATAATAGCCCTTCTGACCAAACACCTCTTCAGCTGCATTGATGATTTTTTGCCTTGTCTCTAACCCTTTTGGAGTCAAACTCTTATCCTCTGTCGCCAGCTTTTCTGACATATGAATCACCTCTCAATTTTTAATTATAATAATTTATCAGAATATTTCAATCATTTATTTCCAATTTTATGAATTTTTTTGCACATTACACTAAATTACTATTCTCAAGCTATACCAAAATAGCTCATCCTCCTGACTATTTTCTTTATCCTGTATACAGATACATTTCTTTTGTAAAAAAATTACATATCATTTGATATACTTAATTAACCACCAGTTAAAAAAGTATTTTCTTTCTCATCCCATTCTTAACTATCCTTCAGGGACTTTTTCACAGCAAGACCTGATTTTAGATAAAAGGCAGGTGAGTTTATTTGTCTATCCTAATCGTAGTTACTTTTAGTCTCTTCTTCATCCTCATAGGTCTCTATGTCTCGAGGAAGGGAATCGTGAATTTTATTGCCGGATATCAGGAGGGATCCATTCGCGATGAGAAGTTATTAGCGAAGAGGATTGGGGCTGTTCTCATCGCTTTTGGGCTGGAGTGTCTGGCTGTTTTTTTGGTTCATCGATTTGTCGTTCCTCTAAATTCTGTTTATATCGGCATTCTTGCAATCATCCATGTTTTCATCATTCTGCTCCTTTTCATTAAGCACCGGCTAAATTCCCTTTGATAAAATTTCTCCCATATGAATGACTCGAGGTATACACCTTGAGTCATTTTTTTATGCAGATCCAGTCTTTTCGATTAAATCCCTCTCTCTCAGGGTATAGAACAAACAGTTATATTAAAATAATTATTTCATATATCAATAGGAGTGATTATTCATGAATAGGTTTCTAGACATTCGCCCAGCATTTGATGATATCTCCAGAAATCCAGGGATAACAAATCCAGCGAATCACCTCCGAACAGATGCCCAGCGAGCTAGCATCGAGTCCATCGTGAACCTGAAAAATGGGCAGCTATATTCAATGGAATATACGGCGGATTACAAGCTTGATCAAATCCTTGCAGCTGGAATCACCGATATTCCTCACTTAGTAGAGTTTGTGAATAGAGAGCTTTTGGATGATGGGAATGCGGAGGCCGGATCGAATAATGGCGGCTGCAGTGCGTTTACAGCGTCCACCCGGTCAGGGGAAATGATTTATGGGCGGAATTTCGATTATTTGATGAATATGACCGCTGTGCTCGTTCGCACAAGACCAGAGAATGGCTATGCATCCATCGGCCTGGCGGATGCAGGCTGGATTGGCTATCTTGCGGGCAGCCTTGACGACGGAGTGACCGATCTTTCTCCAGCCGTCCTCTTCCCTTATTTGCTCATGGATGGAATGAATGAAAAAGGACTTGTGATTAGTGTCTTGAAGCTGGAAGGACCGCCAACAAGACAGAATACCGGAAAGCAGAATATCTCAACAACCGTAGCTATTCGTCTCGTACTGGACCGGGCGGCCAATGTAGATGAGGCAATTGAATTATTCAAGGGCTATGATATGCAGGCATCGAGCAATACATCGTCGTTCCACTTCTTGGTCGCAGATGCAAGTGGTCGTGCAGTCGTGCTTGAATATTGTCACGATGTCTTCTCTGTCGTGGAAGAACATTATGTCACCAATTTCTATCTAGACCCTTCCATGGATGGATATGGTCATGGCGTAGAACGTTATCGCATATTGCAGTCCGTGCTCGAGTTCAAAAAAGAGGCGCTCACGGAAGGCGAGGCGATGTCCCTTCTCCAACTCGTCAGCCAGGAGAAAACAGAGGAATCAACGAGCTTTACACAATGGTCCACTGTGTATAATTTAAGCAAACTGACAGGAACGGCCAGCGTTTTACGAGATTATGATCATTTATTTACGTTCTCATTGGATAAGCCCCTAACTTGATAAGGCTGGCGCAAAATCTGTATGGTGGATTTTGCGCCGGTCTCTTATTTTGCCGTAAAATGCCGCTGTATCCCCCTGTGATATTTTACCACTTTGCAAGAATAAAGAATTATTTTAATATTATTAAGCAAAATTTAAGAAACAGGAGGTTTATGTGATTTTTTGTATTTCAGCTCTCATTTTACTCGGTTTGTCTTACCTTCTGGCAAAGAAAAATAAAAAATACCAGAAGTACCTAATCATCATCAATACGATGATTGCTCTTAACTACATAATTTGGAGATTCACGACAATCTCTTTTTCTTCCGTTATTAGCTTTATTCTCGGAATTTTGCTTATAGCTGCTGAATTAATTGGCTTATGCCAATTCTTCACCTTCCAGTTCCTATTTCTTAGAAAATACAATCGAAAGGAAAAATCATGGGACTGTTATAAGGATCAAGATTTACCTGTAGTAGACGTACTTATCTGTACCTATAATGAATCTCCATCCTTGCTCAAGAAAACACTTGTGGCTGCTTTAAATATGCATTATCCAGCAGATAAGCTGAATGTATATGTCTGTGATGACGGCAATCGAAAGGAGATTGGATCTTTATGTCGAGAGTACGGATGTCATTGGATTACCCGGCAGGATACGAAAGGTGCGAAAGCTGGAAACATTAATCATGCCTTATCGAAGACTACTGGAGATCTGTTTCTTGTACTTGATGCTGATATGATTCCGAAAAAGGAATTCCTTATCAAGACCTTGGGTTATTTCGCAGATGAGGATGTTGCATTTGTCCAAACTCCGCAAGTATTCTACAACATGGATATGTATCAGTACAATTACAGAAGTGATATTCCAAATGAACAGGATTTCTTCATGCGGGATGTTCAGGAAGCTCGTGCTGCAATCAATGCCGTATTGCATGTTGGAACCAACGCTCTCTTCAGAAAGAAGTATGTGGAGGAAATCGGGGGATATCCCACTTGTTCGATTACGGAAGATATGGGGGTCGGCTTGCTTCTGCACGCCAAACAATATAAAGGAGTTTTCGTCAATGAAGAGCTCGCATATGGTATAAGTGCCCAGACCTACACAGACCTATTGAAACAGCGTGACCGCTGGTGCCGCGGCAATCTGCAGATTATGTACAAGCTTTGGCCAAAAGCATCTAAAGGTCTCAGCATGGCCCAAAGACTTGCTTATTTTGACGGGCTGCTTTATTGGTTTTCGAGCATCCAAAAGATGATCTACCTTATGATGCCAATTCTCTTTTTAATCTTTGCCATCCCTATTATTCATGCTTCGGTTTACGACCTTATCATGTTGTTTATTCCGTTTATTATCGGGCAATTATTAATCTTCAAAGCTCTCTCGCCGAAAACACGGTCGATTAGATGGTCCCATATTTATGATACAGCAATGGCTCCTCATCTAACGGTTTCTATCCTTAAGCAACTATTTAAACTGAAGATTGCCTTTCATGTAACACCAAAGGAGACGGAATATAAGAAGGGATATTTCCAGCTCCGGATTGTTCTTCCTCATATTATTCTGGCAGTTCTTTCGTTAGTAAGCTGGTATACTGGCTATCTTTATCTTGAGAATGGTATTATTACGCTTCCTTCCTACCTCATCAATATGATGTGGAGTGTCTTTAATTTGTTTGCGTTAATCATATGCATTTATGTTGCTTATCAGAAACCGATCACACATAAGCCAGAGCAAATTTCATTAGATGCACCCATTGATGTGGCAATCAAGACAACTGCCAATGGAGCAGCCAGGAAATTCCCGCTCCATTATTATGCGGATAACAAGGCTGGGATCGCCCATTACGGACGCTGCCCATTTAGTATTCATCAACAGATTTGGTTCAGCTACGATGGTATTAACTATTTGAAGGCTAGAATTTCCAAAACCAATAGTCGATATATTGAATTGCTTTTCGCTGAGCTCGATAACAAGGAATTTCATATTTATATGAACCATTACGCGGAATACCTTCAAACACCTTATAAATTTGAACAAGCATAAATAATAACACCAAGAGGCTGGTACATAAGTATCTCAGCCAATGATAAACCCGAAGGATTAGACGATAAATGAATGAATCTATCATCTAATCCTTCGGGTCTTTATTTGTTGTTTTCTATGCATGAGTTGATTGTGACCTTCTACTATTAGTGACTAGCGGAATGGAACGGACTTGTCTTTCCAACTGCTACCCGAATAGGAAGAATAAGTGACAATCATTCGTTTTTGAAAATCATTTACTCCATTTTCCCAGCCTCTTTTTTGATAAGAACATCAAATCCAGTTTAATAATACCAATCGATTATTCTGCATAAGCTTAATAAATGTTTAAATAGCCCTTATTTTAGGAAATGTATAGAAAGTAGGAGGTCATTTATGGATGCTTTGTTATATTTACTTTTTGCCCTCGCCTATTTAGGCCTATTCATCTTCCTGCTTCTAACCATCAAACGGAGCGGTCTAGCTGTCTTGTCTAATGTTCTCATCCTTGTCATAACACCATTGATTTATGACAATACCATTCTTGGGATTGGGAAATGGATTGGAGAAGGAGAGCTTTTAAAGAATTTAAATGCGGCGCGCTATTGGCTGCATGCCATATTCACCCCGCTGTTAATTGTCTTTTCCCTGGATGTCCTTCGCAGAGCTCGTATTAATTGGGCCAATACGTCTGCCGCCATGTGGATCACGGTTATTTATACGCTTATCGCTTTCCTCGTTGAGCTGTTTACGGTTGTACTCGGTCTTACCCTAAAAGCAGAAACCACATTTGGTGTATTAAAGTATTCAGCGACAAATTCCCCTTCAGGTCCGCCTGTCATGATCTTGATGGTTACGCTTGCTCTTTTGGCTGCATCGATTTTTCTTTGGAAGCGGACAGGATGGTTTTGGATGTTTATCGGTGTCGCCCTGATGCTTATCGGCAGCCTGGTTGATCTTCCAATAGAAAGCGGAGCCATCACGAATGCATTCGAGTTAATTCTTCTTACATCCCTCATTTGGACGAAATATCATCAGGATAAGAATTAGCCATAAAGAAAGGCTTCCGTTCATGGTGGAACGGGAGCCCTTCTCATTTTATACGAGCCATTTCTTAATGGTAGAGAATAGTTGTTCAAGATTGATTGGCTTTGTTAGTAAATCAGATACACCACATTCGAGACATTTTTCTTGATCCCCTTTAAATGCCTTTGCGGTTAGTACCAAGATGGGAGTCGTTTCAAATGCCTTATTAGCCCGGATAGCCTTCAATTACTCTCATCTTCCGAGAAATCTTCAATCATCCCATACCCATTCTGGAAATAAACATCTAACAACGACCGCAATTCAATCAGAAACGCTCGTCCTTCGACTGAGCCTGTTAAGTCATCCAGCTTCTCATATCCCTGCTTTGTCGGTCACTGATTGACTTTATCATTTCATCATTCACATCACGTACATTCTCAATCGCAACCTGGGAAAGAATCGCATCAATGTATTGATAGTTTTGTTGAATCTCTTGTGTAATATGTAATTGTTCGGACCGTTCATTAACAATTTCCAAAAAATCCTTGCGGGTACTATTCAGCATTCCCATGAGAATACAGAAAACAATCGCAGATACAAACATGATTACGGTAAATCCGATAATGATTGTCTTCCTAAATCCAATTCTATTCATGGTTTCATCCGTCCAATCTATAGACTTAATCAATTCATTGTAATCTTCAGATATCGGGATGAATACAGGTACTATATTCCATAAAATAACCGGCAAAAAAACTGGTCCATAATCTGGACCAGTTCACCCATTTACATATGCATGCCGCTCCTTAATGAGCTTTTCATTTCTTGTCTTAAATACTTCATTATGGGAGGAGACCATGCCTGATGGATGGGAGGATGGGTCAATATATTGCTTTGCGCTATTAACCGCGTTGACTGCATCCTGAAAGGCTCCAAGGAGCATATATACCTTTCCATCATACGCAATATTATCACCTGCAGCGAACAATCCTTCGACCGAAAGCACTCCCTTTCCTGTACTCTCAAAATAAGCTTCATTCGTTTTCCTCGGCTCAATGGCTTCGGCGAAGCTCACAGAAGATTCCCGATGATATCCATGATTAATAAGGACATCATCTACTTCAAGAAGCTGATTTACTCCATCCACTGTAATAGCGGCAGCAGCGATGACATCCTTTTCTTCATTGGGATACAGGCGAGTAATCATTCCGTTTAGAATAATGGCTACTCCATTCTCCCTCAATTTCTTCACCTGTGCCTCATGGGCTGACAGCTCTTCCTTTCGATAGACAACTGTCACGTTCTTCGCTACATTCATTAGTTCTACAGCCCAGTCAACAGCTGTATTTCCGCCTCCGGATATCAGCACTCTGCTACCTCGGAACCGGTCTATTCTTCCAACGGTATAATGAAGATTTGTCAATTCATATTTGTGGGCATCTTCAACCTCCAGCTTTTGCGGGGAGATGATGCCGCCGCCATTAGCCAGAATAACTGCTTTTGAATAGTGAACCTCTCCATCACTTGCTGTTATGACGAATAAGTCTCCCTCTTTCTCAATCCGCTCAACTTTCTGATTCAGGCATACAGCAGGATGGAAGGTTAAACCTTGTTCAATAAGGTCTTCACAAAATTCATGCGCGAGGACAGGTCTGAGTCCCCCTACGTCCCAAATCATCTTCTCTGGATAAATTCTCACCTTTCCACCAAGGGTGTTCTGACATTCAATTATCTTTGTTTTCATCTCCCTTAATCCGCTGTAGAACGCACTATACAAACCGGCAGGTCCTCCGCCGATAATCGTTATATCAAATAATTCTTTCATAATGATCTCCTTATTATTATGATAGATGACCTATTTGCTACTCTTAGTATAAATGAAAATAATTATCATTATCAATAAAAGTTTGTCATTATCTTACATTCTACCGTCTCACCTAGACAGGATACTTCAAAATCAGTCTCTCCACATTCAGTCTGCAATTTGATATAATGGTAAAAATAGAATTGAATGTAACCTTAATAATTGGAGATGTGCCATGTTTGAACTATTCATGGACGTAGATTATCAAGCCATTAGACAGGCCGTATTTGCTGCCTATCTACTCACGATTGTCTTTCCGATTGCTGTTATGTACTTCACGAACCATAACGGATCTTTCGCAGAAGACCAAACAATTGGCTTATCTCAAGCGTCCATTCTATATGTTAATGATAAATGCAATGTTGCGGACCGTAGAAAAACACAGCGCTTCTTCACCTTATTCCGATTGAAAGTCATGCCGACGGATAATGAAGACGCTCATTCCTTCTCTTTTGTATAAACCATACAAACTTTGAGGAGGAATTTAATTGAAAAAAGGAATGGCACTTTTATTTATTCCATTATTGTTAACTGGCTGTTCAGCAAACACTCAAGGAGATGGCTTTTTCCATCAGCTTGTTGTTTCACCGCTGACACATCTATTGGAATTTAATGCACAAATATTTAACGGAAATTATGGGCTTGGGATTATTCTTGCGACACTGTTACTTCGATTCCTGCTGCTTCCCTTAATGGCAAAGCAGTACAAATCCCAGGCAGAAATGAAGCAGAAGATGGAAACCATCAAACCTGAGGTAGCCGCTATCCAAGAGAAGTTGAAAAAAGCAACAGACATGGCCGAAAAGTCAGAGCTTCAACAAGAATTAATGAAGCTTTATCAAACTCAAGGCATCAATCCGCTTAATATGGGCTGCCTGCCGATGCTGATTCAAATGCCAATTCTTATGGGATTCTACCTTGCCATTAAAGGCTCGGCTGAGATTGCGACCCATAGCTTCCTCTGGTATAGTCTTGGCGATGCAGATATTATCATGACCTTAATTGCGGGTGCCGTCTACTACCTTCAATTCAAGATGTCCATGAGTCAAATGCCAGCGGAACAGCAAGCACAGATGAAAATTATGGGATTGATCTCCCCAATGATGATTATGTTCATCTCATTCTCAGCACCTGCCGCCCTTCCACTATACTGGTCGACGAGCGGCTTGTTCTTAATCGTCCAAAATATGTTCCTGCGGAAGAAATACAATCCAAAGCGTGTGGTCATTCCATCACTCCAAAGTGAGCCATCCGGCAAGAAATAAGAACGTTTTTAAAGGCTGTCTGATCCAATCAGACAGTCTTTTTATTACTTTGTACAACTTGTTATTTCCAAGCGGAATATTCGTAATGTTCAAGTAAATCATGGAAAACCTATGATGAGGATAAAGGTTCATTGTACAATAATAATAGAATCCAACATCAAGGGGTGTTTACCATGGTTAGCAAAGATTCAAAGAGAAAAGCCGCATTTGAAGTAAGCCTAGAACTTCTGGAACAAATTCGTTCCTGTCATGTTGAGATAGATTCTTTAAGCAAAGAATATCATGATGGTTCATTTTTTTCTTCCTCCAGTGACCAGCAGCTCATCGATGTGATCTTTGACCTTCATTTGCAGAATGTCAAATACATGCTTGATCGCGCTCGCGAAATTAAGAAAATTGAGAAATCTGCAGCCGAGTTTGCGAGCCAGGTTGACCAATCCATCTGTAACTGCATCAATCCGGAAGAGATTGACGCTATTCGAAATCTTTCCGCTAACACAAAAGGCACCATTCATGCGGTCAAAGCCACAGCCGTTGATTAATTGTCCGCATAAAAAGGCTCGAAAATTTATTCGAGCCTTTTTATTTCTTCGATTTCCCCTTTTTTTTACTCGGATCAAGCAGTGAATACAACCGCTCCTGTTCTTTTAGTTGTTTGTTGAAGTTAAATTTCTCCTCAATAACTGAGCGAGCCCTGCATGTAATCCCTTCCCATAATTCTGGATTATCGAGGTAATAAAGAAATCCTCTCGCAAGTTCTAGTACATCCTTCTCCGGTGTCAAATAACCGGTTTTCTTATGCTTCATCATTTCCGGAATTCCGCCATGCTCTGTCGTGACAATTGGGATGCCGATTGCCATTGCCTCCTTGATAGCGTTAGGAATCCCCTCAACATCACCACTTGAAGCCTTATGGCTGGCAAGACAGAAAATATGGGCTTTCTTTAGTTCCTCGGCAATCTTTGGTGAGGTCAAAGCTCCTCTCAATATGACCACATTATTCAGCATGAGACGGTCAATCAACGCCCGTAACTTTTGTTCATCTTTCCCTTCCCCAATGATGTGGAGCCGTGCATTTGGATAAAGGAAATGAATAAGATTGAAAGCATAGATTAAGGTTTCGTGCCCTTTTTTCTCAACCAGCCTTCCGACAGAAAGGATGCGAATTTCCCCTTTATTCGGCAGGGAATGACCGATAAAGGGGAAAAGGTCAAGCTCAATTCCTCCATAGAGAACATGGATTTTCTCCTCTGGAAATCCCATTTGTTTCAACCCATCTGCCAAGTATTCACAAACGGGAATGAACAATGCTCCATGCTCCTTCAAGGACTCATATCTTTTCATGCTTTGCTCAATGATTTCGGGCTCAGCCGAACCATCTCTCCCCCTAATGCTGACAATCAACGGAATATTATGCTCCACGGCGACAGGGAGAATTTCATTGGCATGGGAGCCGTGATGCGCATGAATGGCAATCACATTCATTTCTTGAAAGAATGTCTTTAAATCCGAGATTCTATTGATATTATAAAAATTCTCGAACGGGTATTGTGTATCCTCCGTTTGATCAAAGGGACCAAGTACAATCATTCTGTAGCGTTTGATATGAACAATCTGGTTGTAAATAAATCGTTGATGGTTCTTAATCTTCTCCTTTATATATACAGCAATTGTCTTCATTTCAATACCCCCTTTAAAAGAAAACGGTATTTCTCTTTTTCACGGCCTGCCCAATATATGATGCTTTTTTTATTTTTCTCAAGCACCCCTATGTCCCCATTCTTCAGCATGCTTGTGAGCTGCTTATGGAAATCATGCGGAAACATAGAATCTAAAAGATAGAGCTCCATATAAGGTTTATCTTCCTCTAAGAATTTGAAGTAGATTGTAAACAAGCTGGCTAGCAATTTCTCCATATTTTGATTTTCTTTACGCATGAAGGACATCATCAAGAAACGAAAATCTTCAATAGGCGGGCCAAAGTGCGCAAAGTCAAAATCCATCACCAATACATTTCCTTTTCTTGTTAAGAAGGCATTATTCGTGTTGAAGTCAGCATGACAGATCATATGCCTTCCTTCCATTTTTTGCAGATAATTTTCAACATCTATATTTTGAATATGATGAAAAACCTTCAGACCCATACGGGTCATTTCCACTAGTTCTGCTTTCAAGGCAGGATCATTGACCCTATCTCCCCAATGGATAATGTCCTTTATCTTTAGGGTGTAATCCTTCATGAAATCTTCCAGCTTTATCCCTTCAAGACTTTCATCAATTCCTCTTAATTCTTTAAATCTGGCTGTTTTATGAAAAGCAGCAAGTGCCTCTATACGCCTTTCAATCGTTATCCTCTCTAATGATTGAACAAATTCATTCACATAATAGTAGCGGTCATTTTTCCGAACATAAGCCTCACCATTTTTTGTCAAAAGGACAGGGGGTACTAAAAGGCCGCTTTCATATAATTTTTGGTGCAAAAGAATTGGAAATACAGTCCTGGATTGTTCTAACCGTTTAACAACAAGCCTTCTTCCGTACTTCTTATCCTTGATAAGCCAGACCTTATCATGCTTTAATTCAGAAATAATCTCATAATCTGATCCAGATAAATTATATTCACTCATCACTTCCGGTAGTGTTTTTACATGCTGAGGTTCCATTTTGCCCTCCTTTAAATCACGCCTTGCCTTCAAGTATTTAAATATGGCATTAAACTTACTCCACAACCATCCTCTTCGTATAATAAATGCCGCCTCCTCCCTATCCGTATATACGTCTGTCCCAAAACTGTAAAAAAGACATTTTTAAGCAACTGCCAAAGCCCCTTGGCAGCTGCTCCAGTGGTATTAGCCTTTCTGTCTTGTCCATTCTTAAAATACTAACCTTCGCTATCCTGTAAATATCGCTGCAGGGCGATGTATTCCTCCGTCATAGCTATGTCATACCTTTGGCCAGTTAAAACCTTGCCATAGCATCTCTCTGATTCAAGCACCTTCTTGATGCTGTCTGTCAGCTGTATTTCAGCACCCGCCCCGGGCTTTTGCTCTGCGAGTGCATCCATAATGGAAGAGTTAAATACATATCGGCCGATGACCGCCAAGTTAGATGGAGGGTTTGTTTGCGGCTTTTCAATCATGTCCAGCACTTCAAATAAATCCTCACGCTCTTGTTTCACTTGAGCAACACCATAGTTTTTCAGGAATTCTTCTTCTACCGCCTTTAATGCGACCACATGACTTTTCGTCTCTTCATAAACCTTAATCAGCTCCCCGAGACCGCCCCCGACAACGATATCATCTGGAAGCAAAACCGCGAACGGATCATCTCCGACAAATTCCCTCCCTAATCTCACAGCATCTCCCAACCCTCGTGCCAGTGGCTGCCTTGTGTAATATAGTTTGACATCGGGTAATTTCACCTTATTCATTAAAGCGGATTTATTAGCCTTCTGCAGAAACATTTCCAGCTCTAGCGAATGATCGAAGTAATCAATGATTAAATTCTTTGACCGTGAAACAATAATCAGGATTTGTTCAATGCCAGCTGCGGCTGCCTCTTCAACAACATATTGAATAGAAGGTTTATTATGAATAGGGAACAATTCCTTCGGGATAACCTTTGTAACCGGTAAACTCCTTGTACCAAAACCGGCTGCAGGGATGATGGCTTTCTTGATCAATAACTCTCCCCCTTTCTTGGCACGATTGCTACATCATATTCAAAAAATGATAAGAGGACACGTTATTTGTGGAAATTAGGCGAATGCAAGGGACGCTTATCTACCTCTCTTAATAAGATAAGGAGTACCAAATCATCGGGAGGGTTAGCATTATGGATATTTGTGTAATCGGCGCTGGTTATGTCGGCTTAACGCAGGCAGCCGTATTAGCCGATTTAGGTCACGCCGTTTGCTGCGTGGATACGAATAAAGAGAAAATCGAATCATTATCACAAGGAGAGATACCGATTTATGAACCCGGCTTAAAGGAATTGGTTGTAAAGAACAAGGAGCGCCTGTCCTTCAGCTCTTCCCCAATAGAAGCTATTAAACAATCATCTGTTGTTTTTATCGCCGTTGGTACACCTGCTATGATAGATGGTCAAACCGATCTTACCTATGTACAATCTGTCATCGATCAATTAGCTGGTGCACTAATCTCCTATACGACCATTATCACGAAAAGCACCGTTCCTCCAGGAACCAATGAATGGATTTATGATACATTGATTGCTAAAGGTGTAGACCCGGCACTCTTCTCCGTTGTTTCTAATCCTGAATTCCTTCGTGAAGGCTCTGCCTTACAGGACATGTTCCATGCCGATAAGATTGTCATTGGAAAAAAGGATGATGACAGTCGTTCCCTTCCAATCCTGCAGGAAATCTACAAAAAATTAGCCTCTCCGTTTGTGGTGACTAGCTTATCCGGAGCAGAAATGATTAAATATACCTCCAATGCCTTCCTTGCCACAAAAATTTCCTTTATTAATGAAATCGCCCGTATTTGCGATTCATATCACGTCAACATAGAGGATGTCGTAAAGGGCATTGGCCTTGATCCAAGGATCAGTCCCCATTTCCTTCAATCCGGTATTGGATATGGCGGCTCCTGCTTTCCAAAGGATGTTCGCTCACTTGAGCACAGTGCTTTGAAGAAGCAGATCATCCCTCTTATCCTGCAGGCTGTACAAACAACCAATCAAACACAGGTCCAGCTCTACCTGCAAAAGATTCAAGAGCATTTCCCTGATATGGCTGGGTTAAGAATAGGGGTACTTGGTATTGCCTTCAAACCAAATACAGATGATACCCGCTATTCACCTGCCATTGCACTCATTGAGCAATTGAGTGATCTTGGCGCAGAAATACGTACTTATGACCCTAAAGCTCATTTGCCTGTTCCGATTGAAAAGGTAACAGAATACAGCACAATGAAAGATGCCATAACAGGAGTCGATTGCGTCATTATCGCAACAGATTGGGACGAGTTTAAGAAGGCTGACTTCAAACAGATGAAGGATCTGATGAGAGGGAATACAATTGTCGATGCGAGGAATTGCTTAGAGCCGTCAGAGGTTTATAAAGAAGGCTTGCACTATATCGCCGTCGCTCGCTCCTAAAAGAAAAACACCGCCGGATAAGCTGTAAGGCAATATGCCTTATGCTTTCCAGCGGTGTTTTATTGTTTAATCTTCACGTTCGTCCTTACGATTTTTCTTAAGCATCTTGGAGAGGATTTCATAGACGATTGGCACAATCACAAGTGTCAAGGCAGTTGATGAAATCAACCCGCCAATAACGGTCACGGCAAGGTCCTGGGATACTAGGCCGCCTCCGCCATTTCCAAGAGCCATCGGAAGCATTGCACCAATGGTTGCAATGGCCGTCATGAGGATTGGTCGAAGACGAGTTGTACCCGCTTCTAATATTGCCTCACGCATGCCCATACCGTCATGCTCCATATGGATAATCCGGTCGACAAGGACAATGGCATTCGTGACGACAATCCCTATCAGCATCAGAAGACCCATCATAACGGAAACGGAGATTGTCAAATCGGTCAAGTACAATCCAACGAATGAACCGATAACCGCAAATGGCAAGGAGAAGAGAATCGCAAATGGGGCGAGACCCTCACCGAATGTTACAACAAGAATGAAATACACAATCGCTATGGCAGCAATCATGGCAATTCCAAGCTGTGTGAAGGTTTCAGACATATCAGCTGCAACACCCTCTACTCCAGTCGTAACTCCCTTCGGCAGCTCGAGATTATCAATCTTCTTATCAGCTGCAGAGGTAGCTTTAGAGATGTCATCATCTGTAATGGTTGCCGTTACAGTCGCATAATATTCTCCCTTGCTTCGAGAAAGCGTATTTAAGGTTGTATCTTCTTCTACTTCAACGAGCTCAGACAATGGCATTGGTGTTCCGGTCGCTGTTGGAATCTCTGTTTCTAGTAATTCCTTCAGGTTCTTCGCCTGTACTTTTGCTTCATGCTGAACGACTACCTCAATGTCTTCACCGTTGCTTTCAACAGTTGTCAATACTTCCTTCGAGGAGTTTTCATTAAGTGCCTGAACAATTTGAGCAGTTGTTAATCCAAATTGGAGCACATTCTCCTGATCGACGACAAAAACGTTTTCTACATATGGATCTTCGGCATCGGATTCAATATCCTCAAGTCCATCGATATCCCCTAAAGCTGCTTCTATATCTTTAACGGACTTATTCAAATCATCTAAGTCTTCACTGTAGAGTGTATAGCTGACTTCATTGGATGCTACAGACATGGATGTGAAATCCTGTGTTTTCCATTCACCGGATTGGCCGAGGTTGAAGAGATACTCTTCCACTTCTTCCTTCGCAGCCGGGAAGTCCTTCATATCCGGGTCAAAGATGAGGTACATTAACGCACCATCGCTGCCGCCCATCATCATGGCTGCAGGGTCCGCACTTTCACTATCTGTAACAGATACTTGAAGAATATCAATATCGTCACGTTTCATTAATTCTTTCTCGACTTCTTCAATATTGGCAAGTGTCTCATCCTCAAGCTCGCCAGTTGCAGGAGTATAGGTTACATACATCGTTTTCTCCTCTTCAGAGCCGAGGAAGCTGAAGCCAATCAACGGCATCAAGGCAAGTGATCCTGCAAGGAGGACAACCGCAATGATAGAAGTAATAATCTTATGGTTCAATGCTTTTTCTAGTACACCTTTATACCAGTTTGCCAGTTTACCAGCTTCTTTATGCTGCTTATCTTCTTTCTCACCATACAATTTCTTGCGGAAAAGTGTATGGGATAAGACTGGAACAATCGTGATTGCAACAAGAAGTGATGCACCAAGTGCAAATGTCATCGTCAGTGCGAACGGCGTGAATAACTCGCCAACCATTCCACCGACAAAGATCATTGGCGCAAATACAGCAACCGTGACTAAAGTGGATGAAAGAATCGGCTTGAACATCTCAATGGTCGCCTCACGAATGAGCGCTCGCCCATGGAGTTTCTCATCCTTCAGGTGCATCCGCCTGTATATATTCTCAACAACAACAATGGAGTCATCTATTACCCGGCCAATCGCGACCGTTATCGCTCCTAATGTCATAATGTTCAATGTGATATCCAGCCAATTCAATAGCAGAAGCGCCATGAAGACAGATACTGGAATGGAAATAATCGAGATAATCGTAGACTTCACATCACGAAGGAATAAAAGAATGATTAAGACGGCAATCAAACCGCCAAACAAAGCTTTTTCTACCATCGTAAAGACAGATTCTTCAATTGGTTCTCCTTGGTCAAGAGTTACATCGATTTCAAGTCCATCCATTTTTTCTTGCTCATCTTTAATCAAATCCTTGATGGCATTAGCGACCGTTACGGTATTTGCTTCCTGCCCCTTTACGATTTGAATGGAGATGGCATCCTCGCCATTCGTCCGTGAGACAGATTCAACCTTGCCCACCTTTTCAATTTTAGCAATATCCCCAAGCTTCACGAACGGAGCCGGGTTTGCTTCAGATGGCGTTACTGGAATCAGCAATTCCTTTAGCTCATCTACTGTTTTTAACTTACCATCTACACTGATGGCTTCTTCTTTATCTTCAAATTCGTACAGTCCGAGTGATAATGCCATATCACTCGCTTGAACCATTTGTTTCACGTCATCTTCTTCAAGACCTAGATCAGCCATTTTCTTTTCATCATAGGTGAAGTTAACTTCTTCTATATGCTGACCTGTGATGGAAGCTGACGCAACACCGTCAATCTTCTCGATTTTCGGAAGAATGCTGTCTTCAACTGTTGATGTCAATTCAACAATATCCTCTTCCGTACTGCTTATGGACAATGCCATGATTGGCATCATATTTAAGCTGATTGACATGATGGAAGGCTCTTCAGCATCCTCTGGGAGGTTCACGTTATCAAGAGCGGACTGAAGCTCTCTCTTCTTCTCATCCATATCAACGCCATAATCATATTCCACTTGTACTTGGGCAACATTCGAGGAGGAAGTTGAATAAACAGCCTTTACATCCTCTAAACCCTCGACTACTTTTTCCATCGGAATCGATACATCATTCATAACTTGTTCTGGAGTAGCTCCTGGATAAACATCCATCACCATCAAGTAAGGAATGGAGATATCAGGAATTGATTCCATCTTCATTCTCGTTCCTGAATAAATGCCTGAAGCCGTAATAATGATGGTTAATAACCAAACTGCCAGCTTATTCTTCAGGACAAAATTGACTAAACCTTTCAAGTTCACACCATCCTCATGTATGTAATTTTTCTCACATTCTTGTTTTCTGTCTAATCACACCTTTTGTGCAATTGACTAAATTCCTACAATTACTTATAATAATGACCAGCCGGTCATATGTCAATGATTTAGTCAGGAGTGTTAACATGGTGAAGAGACAGCTAATCATGGATACAGCATTGGAACTGTTCGCTGAAAACGGGATTGAATCCACATCCATCAAGCAAATAACAGATCGATGCGGGATATCAAAAGGAGCATTTTATCTTTCCTTTACATCAAAGGATGAATTAATTTTTGCGATGATTGAGCATTTCATTAGTGAGTTTGTGGCAGAGATTGACCGTTCAGTCAGACAATCCATGAATTCAGATAAATTGCTCTATAACTTTTTCTATTCATTTTTCAGTCAATTCCAAGGGAAATCGCAGCATGCCAAGATATTCATGAAGGAAAATCTAACCGCATTGAACCAAGAAATCTTCCTCGTGCTGAATAAGTACGATGAATTCATAAATTCTATTATTTTCTCTATCATCGATCAGCAATTCCCGCAGCTAAATGAAAATATGCGGGCAGATTTAGCCTATACAATCAAAGGCTTCTCTAAATTCTATCCAGAATTATCCATCCTATCCAATTACCCGGTAGACCTGGATTCCTTATGTCAATCACTTGTGGAGAAAACGACCATTCTTGCACGTGAAGCATCCATTCCATTCGTCACAGCAGAGTATTTCAACACACCTTTATTGAGCTGCCTCTCCCCTTCAAAGGAACAGCTTTTCGAGCTGCTTGAGAAAACGAAAGGCGAGATCACAGATGAAATCATCGAGCAATCCATTAGCTTACTTAGCCAAAATCTCGAGGAGATGACTTTGCCAAAAGCCGTTATCCAAGGATTGCTAAAGAACCTTCAAGCAAATTCACACAGCAAATGGGCAGCTTATCAGTACGAGTTATATAGTGAACAGCATGAAAAGGCAGAGTGATCAAAATCACTCTGCCTTTTCATTTAATCTAAAAAAGACAACCGACAAAAAGCATCGATTGTCATACTAGCCATTTATGCTTTCACTTGATAAGCATTCGAAAGCTCACGTGCTGCACTTCGCACCCTATTCATACCTTCTTCAATGATTTCCATTGCCTGGTCAGGCTGTGCGTTATGACCTTCAATGACGACCTCATGAATAATGTCCATTCCAAACAATGAACCGAATACAGTTCTCATATAGTTAACACTCATCTCCATAGGTGCCATTTCTGGAGTAGAGTAAATACCGCCGCGGGCATTGAGAAGAACAATTTTCTTATCTGGCATTAATGGCACGAGATTTCCCTTAGCATCATATTTAAAGGTAAAACCTGAGGCATAAATGTAATCAATAAAGGTTTGCAGCTTTGCCGGAATGGTTAAATTCCAAAGAGGGAAGGCAAACACGATAATATCTGCACTAGCAAAGGCATCCATGGCTTTTTGCTTTGCTTTCAACAGACGGCTTTCTTCCTCAGTTAACTCTTCACCTGATTGGGTCTTGCCAAATGCATCGAATAAAGTCTGCCCGAAATAAGGGGTATCCTCTTCATACACATCATAAGTGGAAACATTCAGTTTCCCTTCTTCTCGCACGGTCTCCATAAAAACTTCATACATCTTGCTGGAGATTCCCTCTGTCGCCGGACGATTATTCGCCTTAACCACTAACACATTTGTCATTTATTCAGTACCTCCAATTACTCCATTTCATTTATATCCTACTTAATTCCTACTCATTCACCCCGGAATTAGCTGAGTTAGAATATCACTGTTTAGAAAAATTCACAAAAAATCTAGCTCAGATTAATAAAAAACAGAACGTTCTTCCCATTTCATCATCTGCACATCTACTCTATATATCCTTAGGACACTCCAAAAGAATGATTTTAATACAGGAAAATCATCACATCTAAATAGTGGGTATTTACAGAGATGAATAAGCGGGTAAGAACAGAAGAAAAAGATAGTAGGTGACCAATATGAGTATGAACAAGGTGGACTTCAAGAAGATAGAGAAAAACTTATACAACCCGCCGGCGCGGCCTGTAATAGCTGAAGTACCAGAAATGTCTTTTTTGATGATTGATGGAAGCGGGGATCCAAATGATGAAAAAGGGGAATACCAAAAGGCTGTCGAGATGCTCTATACCCTTTCATATACAATTAAGATGAGTAAGAAAGGAAGTCATCCGATCGATCATTACTTTGACTACGTTGTTCCGCCTCTTGAAGGACTGTGGTGGACAGAGAATCCTCATGACCTCTCAGATAAGAAGCATTTCCTGTGGACTGCTATGATTCGCCAGCCAAGCTTCGTTAATGAGGAGGCCGTGAAATGGGCGAAGGAGGAAGCCAGCAGGAAAAAACCTTCATTAGACTTTACAAAGGTTTATCTGTCCGTATATAAGGAAGGCAGAACGGTCCAAATGATGCATATAGGATCCTATGATACTGAACAGGAAACCTTCCAACAAATGGAGGAATACATGGTAGAGCATCAGCTGCAAAGACCATTGACGTGTGAAAGAAAGCATCATGAAATCTACCTTTCTGACCCGAGAAGAACAAGAACGGACCGGCTTAAAACGATAATCCGGCTGCCTGTTGAGCCAATGGAAGGAAAAGCCTGAACACCCCTTACGTGTTCAGGCTTTTCTTTTGTGTATCTTCTAAAATCAATTGTTTTAATGGCACCGCTGGGCGTATAAGCTAATAACGACGTAATCAAACGTGTTCTCCTTAAACAAAGAATTATATCGTTGATTGTTTCAATTCAAATAGCTTCCCACTGAAGCATTAGAACCACTGCTGCGGGGAATCGCAAGCCGTGTAATTTTGCTTTGATATCAACTATGATATAATAGATTCACATTTTCCTTTTTTTACTAGGTAAACAAACAGGTTCCAACACTGCATGATCTGCTGTATATAAACAACCGGACCTGCTCTTGTCCATCCATAAATGAGGCAGATTACTTTTCTTGCAGGAGGGGATACCATGTATACTGTTTTCTCAACTTTCCTTGTTCCAGACGAAAAAGCGGATGAGGTTATTCAAATCTACCAAAATCGTTCGAAGCTTGTTGACCAAGCTGCAGGCTTTATTGACTTTCTGCTCCTGCAAAACGATCGCCGATCAGGTGAATTAACTGTCCAGCTTCTTTTCGAGACGAAAGAGGATTATTTAAATTGGGCAAGAAGCAAGGAATTCAAACAAATCCATGATTTAGAGAAGAAGTACCCGGATCAAGAACTAGCTGCTATCATTCCAAAGGTGACAAAATATAAGGTGGTAGCAACTTAATGAATACGACACAATTAATCAATCAAGTGACCATTCGTATATATGAACGCGACCCTTCCTTAAAAGAACGATACGGGGAAAAGGGCATTGCAAAATGTAAAGCGGACAACCAGCATCACTTAGACCATCTCCACACCGCTTCAGAATTGAAGGATTCAACCATTTTCACAGATTACACTAGATGGCTGAATGGAATCCTTCAAAAATTCCATATGGGAACGCAAACTCTCCTGGATAACTATGAAATCCTTGAAGAAGAATTAAACCATGTCCCGGAATCCGATCTTTCGTTAGAGAGAAGAGAGGCCTATCAAGCTCTTCTTTTGGAAGGTATACAGCTATTGGAGGCTGAAAAAGCAAAAGAGGAGGTGTAGGATATGTACAAAGCAACCGAATTCGCCGATATTCTGCTAAAGGGCAACTCTGTTCTCGCGTGGGAATATATAGAGAAGTATAAGGATGAAGAAATCCTCACAATCTATGAGAATATTATCACACCTGCCATGCACCAAATAGGGGCACTCTGGGAAAACAATGAAATCACCGTCGCGGATGAACATATAGCAACCGCTGTATGCGACTTTGTCCTCTCACGGATTTCTTCCATTCATATGTCAAGGCATGGTTCAGCTCCCCGTAAACGGGCCATGTTTTTATGCTTAGAAGGAGAACAGCATTTTCTTGGCTTGAAAATGGCTAATTTTCTGTTCATCGACCACGGCTGGGAGACGAAATATTTCGGGCCTAACCTGCCTTTAGAATATGCCCGGCATACCGCAGCAGAATGGGAGCCTGACGCGATTGGCCTTTCTGTATCCATCGTCACCAATCTTCCAAAGCTGAAATCCTATTGTGACCAGCTTGAAGCCATCTCCCCTTCTGCCACAATATTTGTCGGAGGCAGATTGGGAGCCAAGTACGACCTGACCAGTCATATTAGCAGAAACACACAAATTGTTGGAGATTTAACAGTCATAAATGATTGGCTGAAAAATTATCAAATGGGAGAAAAAGAAAATGCAGCTTATTGATATCCCGCTTCCCCTCCCTTATATAGTAATTGAATCTAATGGCAGAATTGTCAGCTCGAATTCACGGGCACTCAATCTCTTTGACCTGCGTACCAAGCAAATTGATGACATTATCGACCAGGAGAGCATGAATAAGTTAATCACCAACACATGGCAGCAGGATGAGCAGCAGCCCATTGAGGTCGTATTAAAGACACGAAGTAATCCCCTTTCCCTCTTTGATTTATTCATCTCATGGGATCACGAGGATAAGCTTCACATCCTTTTCGCCTCAAAGGATAAAACGACTCAAGGCTATACCGACCAAATCATGCAGCTGCAAAGCCGCCTGGCCAATACAAACTTTGAGCTATATGAACAAAAGGAGAAATTGGAGAGAACGATTTACCGATTGAACTCACTATCCGGCCCCTTCATCCCCTTAACGGCGACGATGGGATATATCCCCTTATTCGGCGATCTAACGGAGGAGATGATTCATGTGATCTCTGCCAATGTCCTGCATTCCATCTTTGTTGGTGAGTATGACGATGTACTGGTAGATCTCACCTCCATCGCGGATATTAAGGAGAGTGGCATCAGCAAGTTTATGGACCTCCTCAAGACCATTCATCTCATGAATGGGAATAAGGTACAAATTATTGGTGCAAACCCGCGGCTAGCCAAGATCCTTTATAAAGAAAAATTTAGCCTATATGTTACCTTTAAGCCTTCCTTACAATATGTACTGAAGAATTATTATCAATAAAAAAGGTACAAGCCAGCAGCTTGTACCTTTCCCTTTTATTCCTTGGAAGCGAGTCCGACAGACTGGAAGATATAACGATCATCCGATACCGCACGCACGAGAAAATCTGCGACATCTGCGCGGGAAATGCTGCGGCTACCGCTCGGAATACCTTCAGTTGTCTCTTCATATCGCCCTGTATGCGGCTTATCCGTTAAGCCCATTGGTCTAGCAATAGTCCATTTGAAATCATAGGACTTATAAACCTCGACTGCGTGGCGATGGTCTTCAAGGACATTGCCTAGCAGCTTCATTGTCATTTTCCCCATCATGCCTGGTATTTCCTTGTCAATTCCAGCAGAAGCCATGTAAACAATCCTGTCCACTCCATTACGCGCCATCGCCTCTGCTACCGTACCAGCCATTTCACGCAGAATAGTCGTCTTTGCCAATCCACTATTAGATCCTACACAGGAGATTACCGCCTCCTGTCCCTTTATGGCAGAATTAACAGCTTCACTATCTGTTGCGTCCCCTTGCACGACTGTCAGCCGCTCATGAGTCAGCTTGAGCTTTTCTGGTGTGCGCATAAATGCCGTTACGTTATGGCCTGCATCTAATGCTTGTTGAACAGCCAATTGCCCTGTTTTTCCCGACGCCCCAATAATTACGATATTCACGTTCTTCCTTGCCCCCATCTTATCGTTTTCCTTCTCATTCATCATATCACCATTCCATTCGTCAGTCCTCTACAGTGCTTATATAGCCCTATTTATCAACCACCCTACATTTCACCCTTGATATTGCGAAGAAACTGCCGAAGTAAAGATTAGAGAGAAATAGATTGTCATCTCTGGAACATCACCATCTAATAGGGAGCTGAAGGAAATGGCTAGCATTGCGACGGATATTTTCTATCAATTTTTCAAGGATGATGGAAAATTAAGAGACATTTTTGTCACAAGAACCTCTAAGGAGGACTGGAACCAACTGTGGGATTTTATCCTTCAGAATTCCAGCTCAGTCCTTGTCGTGGATGGACAAGAAACTCATAAACTTCCGCAGAGGATCCATGGACTTTTTGCAGAACTATACAATAAGCATATTTATCTTTATATTACCTACGAGGGTGCACGGTTTGCCCTCCATTTCATACACCTGAATAAAATAGAATTTGATGTGTGCCCAAGGGAGATTAAAGATGTTGACGGGCTAATAGCCATCCTGAATTTCATGAAAAGGATTGCCCGCCTCCTTGGCAAAAACATCTCACTCTCAATGGAGAATAGCCATAATCACCCTTTGTTGACCATTACCCCGGCTCATAAATGTATTCCTCATTACCGTAGTATGAATAGCCTTTCCTTAAAGATAATCAACTAGAATAATCTGTATTTTTTTCACTTTTCATAATTGCGCAATGTCACGTTTTGTGCTAAAGTTAGCAAGAATTAAATACGACAGTTCGTTAGACCATCCTGTCGCTAAACAAAACTAGGCATATACACATGAACTACAGTGTAAGATGGGCCTTTTTAGGCCCTTTTTTTGCACTCCAGGGGATTTGCATGCTGAAAAACGTTTAGCCTGCAAATCCTTTTTTTGTGTATATTGAGGAGGAAAACAATGTTTATCCTAAAGAGTGAAATCCAGTTTGACACAGCCCATTATTTAAGCGGCTATACCGGAAAATGCGCCAATCTGCATGGCCACCGTTACCGCGTAATCGCCAAGGTGGCAAGTGAAAGCTTACATGCAGAGGGACAGCTTAGGGGCATGGTAGAAGATTTCGGGACAATTAAGCAAGCCTTAAGAGAAATCGAGAAATTATTTGACCATAAGCTATTGATTGAAGATAACGCGGAAGGTCAGGAGGTTGCCCGTCAACTGCAGGAAGGCCCCACTGACTTTGACTTATACATGGTTCCTTATCGCCCGACAGCAGAGGAAATGAGCCGTCATATATATCAGCTCTTGAAAAAAATGAATATACAAGTCTGTGAAGTTGAGGTTTTCGAAACGCCTACTAATAGCTGTACATATTCAGAGGGTTCCATATGTTTAGGGTGATTGAACGATTTATTTCGATTGATGGTGAAGGTCCAACATCCGGCGAGCTTGCGGCCTTTATTCGCTTTGAGGGCTGCAATCTTCGCTGTACCTGGTGTGACACGAAGTATTCATGGGACGGCTCATGTGCCTATGAGGAACAAAGTGCAGAGGAAATTTATCAATACATCAAGGAAAGCGGTGCCCGCAATGTGACATTGACTGGCGGGGAACCCCTTTTGCAGAAGGATATCCTTCTATTATTGGACCTTCTATCAGCCGATACGGAACTAAGAATTCATATTGAAACAAACGGTGCTATGGATATTAGCAAGTATAAGGAACGATATCACGGCGCAAATATTTATTACATTCTTGACTACAAGCTACCTGGCAGCGGGATGCAGATGACAATGAAGGAAGCTAATTTCAAGCATATCGAACAAGAGGATGTTTATAAATTTGTCATCGCCTCTGAAGAGGATCTAAAGGAAACATGGAGAATCGTCAGCGAGCATGAGCTAACAAAGAAATGCCAGGTTTTCCTCAGTCCTGTTGTTGAATCCATTGAGCCAAAAAGGATTGTTGATTTCATGATTGACCATAAATGGCATGATGTCAGGCTGCAAGTCCAGGTTCATAAGGTAATTTGGCCAAAGGATATGCGAGGAGTGTAAGGATTTAATTGATTGGAGTGGATGAAATTGAGTAATAAAGCTATTGTTGTTTTCAGCGGAGGCCAGGATTCAACGACCTGTCTGTTTTGGGCGCTGGAAAAATTCGATGAAGTGATTGCCGTTACATTCGACTATGGACAGCGTCATCATTTAGAGCTGGAATGTGCTTCAGACATCGCCCGCGAGCTTGGGATTGAACATCACATTTTAGATATGTCCCTATTAAACCAGCTTGCTCCAAATGCCCTCACGAGAGAGGATATTGCCATAACCGAAGATGAAAATGGACTGCCGTCTACTTTTGTGGAAGGACGGAACATGCTGTTTCTCACCTTCGCGGGTATCCTGGCAAAAACAAAAGGAGCCAGCCATCTCGTAACAGGTGTCTGTGAAACGGACTTCAGCGGGTATCCGGATTGCCGCGATGTATTCATCAAGTCCCTCAATGTCACGATGAATCTTGCCATGGACTTCCCCTTTGTCGTCCATACACCCCTAATGTGGCTCGACAAATCAGAAACGTGGGAGCTCGCTGATACCTTCGGCAAGCTTGAATATATCCGAACGAAAACATTAACCTGCTACAACGGCATAATCGGTGATGGATGTGGTGAATGCCCGTCCTGTAAGCTGAGACAAAACGGACTAGATATCTATCAAAAAAGGAAAATGGTGAATGCACAATGAATCATGAAGGAAGAGATGCAGCAGAACTAGATGGCGTTACCTTGCTTGGAAATCAAGGGACAAAATATCCATACACGTATGATCCATCCATATTAGAGATCTTCGACAATAAGCATAATGATAATGACTACTGGGTGAAATTCAATTGTCCTGAATTCACAAGCCTATGCCCGATTACAGGCCAGCCTGACTTCGCAACAA
Organism: Pradoshia sp.; assembly: GCF_051873915.1. Taxonomy (NCBI): domain Bacteria; kingdom Bacillati; phylum Bacillota; class Bacilli; order Caryophanales; family Bacillaceae; genus Pradoshia; species Pradoshia sp. The sequence goes on along the minus strand of NZ_JBJEFJ010000068.1, from coordinate 22,785 downwards.
TTTACATCAGCTACATCCCAGGACCCAAAATGGTTGAAAGTAAATCGTTGAAGCTCTATCTTTTCAGCTTCCGCAATCATGGCGATTTCCATGAGGACTGTATGAATATCATCATGAAGGATCTTATTAAGCTAATGGATCCCAAGTACATTGAAGTCTGGGGCAAATTCACCCCGCGCGGCGGCATTAGCATCGACCCGTATTGCAACTACGGTAAGCCTGGTACAAAATTTGAGGAAATGGCTATGCACCGCCTGATGAATCATGATATGTATCCGGAGAAGATTGATAATCGATAAGATTGGCGGGGCTTTGTCCCCGTTTTTTATTTGTACAGACATGGTACTTAATGAAGTGGAGCAAAGAATGATGGCAGCGTTTTTCTATGTGAATCGCCCATACCGTTTGAATATTGAACGTCTCATAGCCCCCCAACTCCGCTCCAAAAATCAAGCACAAAAAAACCAATCCCTCATCGGAATTGGTTTACGGTTGTTTGTACAGCCGCCTTTGCCGTTACATTATAAGAAAGTTTTAAACCACCACTTCAACAAGTGGGTGTTCGCAATTATGTTCCTGCATGTCCCCCATGTCATCTAGACAGAGGCTTGTCATTTCCATAAATTTTTAAAACTCCCTAATACAGCTTAAAGGTTAAAACTTAATTATGCATCACGTACAACGCAGCTTGTATTAGTATAATACACCCTTTATCGCCAATTAGCAACTGCATCAACTTACAAATACTTGGTTATTCAGCCCCATTTTTATCTTGTGTAGGTATAATCAGAGAAACGTTCCAGATTTTATGTTATATTAATACAAAACGTAATATGTTTATTTCTGCACTAAAATAATCTAGTCTTTTATGTGTAAAAATAATCAAAAATTTACATTTTATATTAAGAATGGTAGTATTATTATTATTCTAATTTATTTATTTGGAGTGTTTTAGTTGCTACTAAAAATGATGTCTGCTGAGGAATTGAAAGAATGCATTACTGATTTAAAACGGAAACATTCTGATTGTATCTTTATGCATGGATTTTATCATGAGCGTACTGCTGAAATCAGCAAGAGGCTGCAAGTTTACATCGATTTTTACAATGAGCAATACGGCAAAGGCAGCCAGTAATCCTGCAGCCTTTCTAACCAACACCAATCTATGCTGTATTGGTGTTTTTCATGTTCTCAGAATTAATTTCTTCAAGTGCCAGTTTCAAGGTTGGATAGGCGAATATGAAACCTGCTCGAAGCAGACGGCTTGGCAGCACCCATCGGCTTTTGAGGATTAGCTCAGGCTCTGTTCGAATGACCACCGCCCCGGCCTTTAACATCCAATCAGTGGCTGGCATTCCGAAATCCCTGCCCATGGATTGCCTTAATAAGCGCATGAGTTCCTTATTCTGAACCGGATTCGGGGAACCGCAATTGAATACCCCGTTCAAGTCCTCCCTTGCTTCAATGAAACGGACGATTCGATAGAGATCTTCAATATGAATCCAGCTGAACATCTGCTCGCCAGACCCCTGCTTCCCGCCTAAACCAAATTTCACCAAGTTTTGATAGACAGGAATCACTCCTCCGTCTTTTCCTAACGCAATGGTAATCCTTAAGGCCGCCTGCCTAGTAGACGGCAGGTTGAAGCAGAAGAACACTTCCTCCCAACGTTTCCCGACATTAACGGAAAATCCTTCGCCCTCTTCCCCATGATCCTCTGTCATCGGGCGGTCCTCTGCATGACGGTAGATTGTTGCTGTGCTCGAATTAATCCAAAGCGCAGGCGGGTTTTCACATTTCTCAATCGTTTCGCCAATAATCAGTGTCGTGTCGATCCGCGAATTCAATATTTCCTTTTTATTCCTTTCATTATAACGGCAGTTTACGGATTTTCCGGCCAGGTTTATGACAAGGGATGCTCCATCGACAGCCTCCAATATCCCCTCACGGTCATTCCAATTTATATGGGGCTCTTGCCTGGATATGATGGCAATATCATATCCTTCCTCTCGATATTTTTTCTCGAAATATTGGCCAATGAATCCCGTACCTCCCGCTAACACAACCCTTTTTGACATCGACATCGCCTCACACAATAGATTTTGTTCAACAACTACCCTCTATGTTACCAAATTATTCCTTATATAATCTAAATATTTTTGTACAATGTCAATATCATAATTTTGATAAAGGGTTCTCGTCCCTACAGCATCCTCAATTTCATTAAATAGGAGCTCACCCTTTTCATCAATCAAGAAATCGATACCTACAAAATCAAATTTCATGATGGATAAGATGCTCATGACCAACCTTCGTTCCTTGGAGGATAAGGAGTAGGCGTCAGCCCTCCCGCCTAAGGAATAGTTCGACTTAAAGCTTTCTGTTGACTGTCTTTTCACGCAAGCGACGATCTCCCCGCCCATGCAAAAGGCTCTGATATCAGTACCCGGATTGAGGCACATTTCCTGAATGAGGATTTGTTCAACCCCATACTGGTCCACATATTCAGTCAATTGCTCTTTATTGTCAACCTTATGCACCTCACTTCCGCCATGGCCAGCTAATGTCTTCACTATGAGCGGGTATTCCATTCCGTGGTTTTCCCAGTCTGAAAGCCCATAAAGGGTCTTAACAGACCTAATGCCATGTGCGTTTATGAGCTGATGTGTCTTGGCCTTATCATTACATATATCCGTTACAGCTGATGAATTGAACACTTTGCAGCCCATCCATTCAAGCTGCAGGGCAAGGCGGCTGTTGCGGCTCCGGTTAATGGCAAAATCGGGTGCACTCTCCCATTTTTCCTTTCCTTGTTGAATAAATAAACGGCCCTCCTCAGAACCAAGAGCAAGTTGATCTGTCAAAATCAGTTGCAGCTCCAGCCCATGCTTCGGCCCCTCCTCAATAAAACGATTCGCAAACCATTGATTCTTCTCATAGTCCTCACGTTCATAAAGAATGATTCCTTTTATCATTTTCCTACCGCCTGGATGATATGGTCAAAGATGGCCTCAGTAACATCGATTCCTGTGCAGTCATAAATATTTTTAATATGGGCATTAGAATTGACCTCACATAAGACTGGCTCACCCTCCTGTCCAAATAATAGATCCACTCCAGAGAATTCTGCCCCAATCTGTTCGCTTGCGGCTATCGCCAGCTCACAAAAATCAGCGGGCGGCTGAAACGGCCTCATCACGCCTCCATTGGTCACATTCGCCCGGAAATCTGTTTCGGAAACTCTCATCATCGCCGCAACCACCTTGCTGCCAACCACATGAATTCTACAATCCCGTCCAAAACTGCTTTCAATGAATTCTTGATATAAATGGGGCAAATACAAAAGCTCATTTCTTCTTGCTGCCAATTCTTCTCGATTCCGAACGAGGTATACTTGTTCACCGAATGAACCATAAGCCTCTTTAATAATGATTGGATAACTCAGCTCCTGTTCAACCAAGTCAATAAAGGAAGTATTCTTTTCTTTCGTTCCCTCGTACATCAGCGGAGAAAAAATGGTTTTCGGCATACGTATGCCTTTGCCTGCCAGCCTCTGAAAGGTAGCAATCTTATCATCACAGGCCGCAACCGCATCAGCACGATTGAATAGCCGGAACCCTTGCCTCTCTAGCTGCCTCGCAAGCCGGATATCCTTATCAAGGAATAGAATGAAATCAGGATAGGGAATCCGTTTATCCCATTTAACGACAGCCTGTCCATTCTCTATTACACTCAGTAATTCCTGGTTTGCCACAAGTTCTAGGGCAAGGTTCTTTCTCTTGGCAGTCTGCCGATACCATTCATGAATTTCGTTAAATTTGGCTGAATTCAATGCCCCGTTATAGACCAGCCATCCTGTTTGTTTTCCCATACGTATTACTCCTTATGTACAGCTTTCATTATTGTCCATTATACCAAATGAATGAAGACATGTTCCCGTTCCATTCCCCTGCTCATATGCTTTGAACATCAACCCATAACAATCAGCTTTGAGGTGCATACTGTCATGAGCGAAAGACCCGACCGAATGTATAAACGGACCGACATTGCAAACGAATCAGCCATTCCATCATGGGGCAAGGAAGCTTACAAGAAATGGCATGAGATCGTATCAGATTATCATTTCCCCTGTCATTTTGGGGTGCAGGCAGAGAAAGCAGATCATCTGCGTTACTGCTTTGCAGAGGAACAGGAACTCTCCCATCTGCCAGAGGCATTAATTCAATTTCTTACACTCTCTAGGAATCACCCCGAAAAACGCCATGCCCTCGTTCTTTTTGTGAAACCAGGTCAGACCTGGAATAGCTTTGATGATTACCATGATTATTTCTGGGAAGTTCTTTCTTTCCTGCATGAACAGGATCCACTCCCTTGGCCAGAGAACATTCCGCTCAACCCAGATGACCCATTATGGGAATTTTCCTTCGGGGGTGAACCGATTTTCATTTCCGGGAATGCGCCAATCTACGAAAAGCACACAACCAGGAATGTCGGTCCATGCCTTGTGCTGATTTTTCAGCCAAGGAGAATTTTTCAGGATATCAGCTATGAGACTCCCCAAGGGAAACGAGCCATTGATGCCATTCGCCGTAAAGTGGAAGCAATTGAAGGAATGCCCATCCATCCCGATTTAGGTGCTTATGGTGATGGAGAGAAGCGGGAATGGAAACAGTACATGATAACGGATGACAATCAACCGGCCATAGGGAAATGTCCAATGAGCGGCCGATTAGTCAAAAAAAGACCGTCAACTCCATAAAGTTGACGGTCTTTTCTATTCATTCTGCCTCTAATGCCGACAAAGTGTCTTCTTTAATGAATTTCACAAACAAATACTTAACAATTGGCCCCATAATCAGCCATTGTAATGGGAAGGCTGCAATGAAATTCTTTAAAAAGATGGACAAATACGCGCTTAGCCAAGATACCCCGGCAGTGCCTCCGTGCAGATGAGCGGTAATCAGCCCATAGACAGACATAGTGGCCGCCATCCCAAACACTATAAATGCAGACATTTTCAATACCATGTGAATTTTTTTCGTTTTAGTCGGAAATACCTTTGACGCAGCCTTTCTGGCAAGCGGACCAACGACAAATAAATCAAGTGACAGGGCAATGACAAACCCAGCCGCGAAGCTTAATAATAGCTCCATAAACGTAACAGTCGTTAAGACCCCATTAAGCCACATATTATAAAATGTCATAACAAGTACCATTCCAAAGCACATCATTGTGCCAAAAAAGAGGCCTTCTCTCTTTGCTGCGGGCAAGGCTCTCATCCTTTCTTTTCTTGCAATCGTTCTAAGTATAGTAGGGATGAGCTAAGATGATCAGCCTATCCGTTCAATCAGCTTGGATGAATTATTCCTCGGCGAGTTTACCTCTTTTGATACCTCAAAGATTTCCATCTCATCCGTATTGTACGGAGTTAACACCTTGTCCAAGATGGCTGTATCATGAACGCTCGGATTTAACCACAGCTGTTCAGCCTCTTGCTTTAAAATGACAGGCATACGGTCATGCACGAAAGAAACTGCTTCATTTGCATCAGTTGTAATGATGGTACAGGAATGGACTGAACTCCCATCCGGCGATTTCCACGTCTCCCATAGTCCCGCAAATCCGAATGGCTCATTGGATTTCAGCGTAATACAATAGGGAGTTTTCCCTTCCTCCATCCTTTTCCACTCATAAAAGGCATCCGCAACAATGAGGCAGCGGCGATTTTGATACGCATTCCGGAAACTCCTTTTTTCACTCAAGCTCTCCGCACGGGCATTAATCATTTTATAGCCAATCCGTTCATCCTTTGCCCAGGAAGGAATAAATCCCCACCGCAAATAGCCCAGCCGATTTTGTGAGCCATCATTGATAACGGCAAGCACCTGCTGGGAAGGGGCAATATTATAGCTCTTCTCAAAGTCTGCCTCATCGATTGCTCCTGCTGCAATCGCAAATCGTTCAATGATTGTTTCATACGTCGAAAATAAGGTAAATCTCCCGCACATACAATCACCTCTTTACCCCCATTATAGCAGGGAGAACGTTGATTCCCAAACAAGCGAAAAAGCCCCTCATCAGGAGCTTTTCACTAGTACTTCATATCAATCGCCTTATTGGCGTTCTTGATATCTGAATCAATCAGCTTCTGCATATCAAATGCATGATACAACCCTTTCTTGCTCATATAATGAAAGATTTGCGCATGCAGGTCAATCAATCCATTCAGCTGATTCACCAAGGTTCTTCTCAATACCGGTGTTGCTGTTTCCGTAATGGCAATGGCATATGAGCGGATTAGCGTCTTGACCTGAATCAAGATACTTCCTGCATAATATCCCTTATCCAATTGGGCACGCTCTTCGGCATCCTCTCTTGTTGGTGCCTTTGGAAAGAAGGCGAGCAAATCCTTTAAATAGCGCTGCATCACCTTTATCGTGGCAGTATAAAGATTCTTTAATTCTTGACAAGGTACATTGCCGACTTCCTTCTTCAACGTCATTAGCATATTCGATTCCATTGCGACTAATTCATGGAGCTCAAGTGCCTCATGATAAGCCAGTGAGCCATTGCTCATTTGATCCACTTCCTCTCGGGGGGTGTAAGTTTCCCCTACAGCATATGAAATGGCGGCTTGTCACTTGCCATACTCCCGCTATAAAAAAAAGAGACACCTGCCGGATAGTACGGCAAGTACCTCTTCACTTCAGCCTATCAACTCTTCATGATCGATATCTTTTATTTCTTTTTCTGTCAAGGATTCCTCTATGTCACGTTCACGATGAGCTAATCGCGATGCAGCGCTAGCAGCAATGGCTGCCACCAAATCATCAAGGAATGTGTTAACGCCGCTCCCTTCTTTCTTCGTATCTAAATAGCGGATAATTCCTATTTTATTTTTGTCGAGATGACCAAATGTCGTCACCCCAATGCTGCCGTAACTAAGGGTTGCTCCAAAGGCGATGGTTTCATCAACGCCAAATAACGGCTCATCCGATTCCACTATAGACTGTAAAGGCTCAGACAGCATCTTTTTCTCCGCAAGCATATCCAGTTCCACTCCCACTAAAATGGCATGCTGAATCTCCCTCTTCATGAGAACACGTTCGATACTGTATATACAATCTTCCATCGTTAAATTATCGTTATAGGGTAATTGCATTTGATAGACAATTTTAGCAATAGAATCAATACTGACACCACGTTTATGCAAAGCCTGCTTTGCGGCTTTCGTGACGGTTTTACTGTGTACATGCTCTTTTTTCATCTCTTCATAACTCCTTTACTTGCTTTCTCTAATTATACCATTTATAAGGTTCAGAGCATTTTGAAATCTCAAATATATTAAATTTACCATCTTATGCTAGAATAGACATGTATACGATTACATGAGGTGAAATAAATGTCCAGACAAACAGGCACCATCATCGATAAGATGTTTCACAGCGAGGCTTTGCAGGAAGAGGTCCCTTTACTCCTCTATCTCCCTGCGTCATTTTCTCCGCTCTATAAGTATTCCCTTCTCATCGCACAGGACGGGAAGGATTATTTCCAAATGGGCAAGATTGGGAGAGTAGCAGACCGTTTACTAGAGGAGGGGAAAATCGAAAATATTATCATAGTGGGTATTCCTTATCGTAACAGCGAAGACCGTTGGGATAAATACTACCCTGGCGGTGATAAATTTGAAGCCTATAAGCGGTTTCTTGCCCGCGAGCTCCTGCCATACCTAGAGGAGGAGTATCCAACCTATCATATTGGCATGAGCCGGGCGCTTATCGGTGACTCCCTCGGAGCAACCGTTTCTTTAATGACCGCCCTTGATTACCCGCACACCTTCGGAAAGGCTGCCCTCCATTCGCCTCTCGTCAACGAGAGCGTTCTAGAGGCTGTCGAACAGTTTTCTTATCCGCATCTCATGCATATTTACCATGTGATTGGCAATAAGGAAACAGCGGTTCAAACGACCAGGCAGGAGGTCATTGATTTTCTAACCCCTAACCGGGAATTGAACCTGCTTATTGAAAGTCAAGGATTCCCCTCTTTCTTTGAGGAAATAGACGGCGGTGATCACACTTGGCGCTCTTGGCAGGCAGATATGGAACGAACACTGTTATGGCTATTCGGGAATTAACCTGAATAGTGAATGTTTTAAACTTTTGCTATAATATAATCACCTTATCATTAACCATTCGGGGAGGTACAATCATGAACTTTGGCATTGCCATTTTTCCTTCAAAAAAGCTGCAGGACCTAGCTAATTCATATCGAAAACGCTACGATGCACACTACAAATTCATTCCGCCGCATGTAACGCTCAAGTCAACCTTTTCATCCACCGAAGAAGAAGACATCAAACGAATTTCAACTATACTAAAAGAAGTTTCAACCAAGCATGAGCCCTTTACCTTAAAGGTCTTAAAGGTAAGTACCTTTCAACCAATCAATAACGTCATTTACTTAAAGATTGACCCGAATCCAGAACTTCTCAATCTTCATGAAGCCCTTCACACGGAAGAGCTTGGCACGGATAAGCCTTATACATTTGTTCCGCATTTAACGATTGGCCAAGACCTTTCTGATAAGGAAATGCATGATGTACTCGGCCAGTTGAGCTTAATGAAATTTGAACATGAAGAAACCGTTGATCGCTTCCACCTTCTTTATCAGCTGGAAAATGGGACATGGACAGTATATGAAACATTCTTACTTGGAAAGGACCAGTAATTGATGGACATCAAGATCGTCACGAACGAAGAAGAATTACAACAGGCTTATCAAGTACGAAAGATTGTTTTTGTCGATGAACAAAAGGTGACTGTTGAGGAAGAAATCGATCATCTTGAGGAGGAATCCACTCATTTTCTCGTCATGAATGAGAATGATGAACCGATTGGAGCCGGTCGCTTCCGTATTGTTGATAACTACGGGAAGGTTGAACGCATTTGTGTCTTGCCACAAGCCCGTTCAACCGGTGTTGGGCGCTCCTTAATGGAAGCCATTGAGCAGCATGCCCTTTCACAAGGACTGGAGATTACGAAGCTTAATGCGCAGGTACAGGCAATTCCTTTTTACAAATCACTTGGCTATGGCATTATATCTGAGGAATTTCTTGATGCCGGAATCCCTCATCGAACAATGAAAAAACGGCTGTAACGACAACGAGAGACAATCTCCCTTGCCAGCAGGCGGGAGATTGTCTCTCGTTTTTCTTTCCACAAGAAAAAGCCTCTTATCTTCTCAAGAGGCTTTTAGTATTAGATGCTCAAATTAATAAACTTCCCAACACCGATAAGATCACTCATCGTCTGGTTGACTAATGCTTCAGGAATACGGTGGCTTCTGCTGCCTGTATTTAAGCCAGACATCGGGTAAATCAGGTCTTCTTTGTTCTCTTCAGTATGGGTTACTCCGTTTTCATTCCTGCGAAGAAAAAGAATCGGCTGGACAGCCTTTAAGCCGGTGATGCCATTCTTCCTCATACTCTCTGCAGATACCGTTCTATTCGTATATTGAACATACTCAAACTGCGTGAATGGCATGATATAGCTCATCGGTATCACCTCTTCCCATCTATTAACATACCCCATTTCTATCTAGAAGAAACCGTCATCCCTCTTTGTAATCTACCTTACGTTTTGTTAAGATTATATTTGTCTGTCGAAAGCCAAAAAAGATATAAATGAGGAATCTGATAATGAAAACAGCTTATTGGAAGAATGAATATATTACATTGGAAGATTGGCCGAAAGAGGCTTATACACGTGTTCATGAGGCCGGTAAGAACGGTGAATTGCATTGTCCCTCATGCCATCAAGCAGTTATTTTCTATTTGGGGATTCATGATAATCCCCACTTTATTCATAAAGATGCGTCAGTCCCGCCATGCCCTGAAAAGCCAAAAGCAAAAAGCGGTGCTGTACCTGCAACAAAGGAAAGTGTCGAGTACGGAGGATTCCGACTGCCTCAGTCTCGTTCCATCACAGCTGTTGAATCAAATCGGAATCACGATTGGCAGCCATCCTTTCACATTAAAAACCTGCCTCCATTCGTTCAGTTGGCAGCCAGCCATCTCGCTAGCTCCCATCCCTTTGTAGAGATGCTGAAGGAACATGGCTGGCCGCTCGATGAGGAGCAATCTAAAGCCGTAACAACCGATGCCAGCCATCTGCTGGTCCTTGCCGGCGCCGGAAGCGGTAAGACTAGGGTGCTCACTTCCCGCACCGCCTATCTTCTGCTTGAGAAGGAGGTCAATCCTAAGTCCGTCATGCTTGTCACCTTCACCTCTAAGGCTGCCCTTGAGATGAAGGAACGACTTAAAAAGATGCCAGGCATGAATCCTTCCATGCTGCAGTCGCTGTATACCGGTACGTTTCACGCGATTTTTTATCGGATTCTCATGCACCATGATCCGCATAAATGGAACTCTGCAAAACTAATTAAATTTGATGGAGAAAAAGAATATATTCTTAAGATGGCAGCTTCTGAGCTTGGAATTGATGAACGGGAATTTGCGTTTGATGCCTGCATACAGCAAATTGGCAAATGGAAGAATGACCTGTACCTGCCGAGCGATGTCCGCCCAGAAGGTGATTTCGAACACTCTGCTTTAGAGCTTTACAAGAAATATGAGCAATATAAAGAAACACACGATAAATTTGATTTTGATGATATGCAGACTGGCTGCTATACGCTTCTGAAATCTGACCAAGCTCTTCTGAAAGCCTATCAAAACCGTTTCCGCTATTTTCTTTTGGATGAGTTTCAGGATATTAATAGAGTGCAATATGAAATTATGCGATTGCTGACGGACAGAGCCGAACACATCTGCTTCGTAGGTGATGATGATCAGGCCATCTATTCATTCCGCGGAAGTGATTCATCCTTCCTGTTGAATTTATCACTTGACTTCCCTGATCTTGAAACGGTTTATCTTGCCGCTAATTACCGTTCAGGTCATAAGATCGTCCAGACCGCCAATCAAATCATTGCTCAAAACCATGTCCGCACACCAAAGAAAATGAGGGCTCTTCATGATCAATCACCGGCTCCTGTCCTGTTTTATCCACATGATGAGGAGATGGAAAGTGTGATGATTATGACGGATATCATGGAAAAGATTCGAAATGGTGCTTCGCCAAATGATTTTGCGATTCTTTATAGAACAAATGTGATGAGTCGAGCCATCTTTGAACGCCTAGCTGTCTCAAGCCTCCCTTTCAGAGTAGATGCTGATTATGATTCCTTTTATAATCGCCGGGCCGTTAAGGGCATCCTCGCTTTCCTGAAGGCAAGCCTGAACCCGGATGATCCTAGTATGTTAAATGACTTACTCCCGCCCCTTTATTTGCGAAAAACAGCAGCCCAGGATGCAAAGGCCCTATCCATCTTGAATGATTGCACCTTGCTTGACGCTTTAGCCCATATTGGCGGATTAAAGCCGTTCCAAAAGAAAACCATCGAGAAGGCTGTATCCGTTATCCGCACATTGAAAGAGATGCGCCCAGATGTCGCGATTGAAATAATCGAGAAAGAGCTCGGCTTCCAAAACTATTTAAAAAAACGCGGCAATGAGGGCAATAAGATGGATAAAGGATCTGATGAAATCAAGGATGTGAAAGTAGCCGCAAGCAAATTCACATCTGTGCAGGACTTTGTCGATCATGCTACCCATATGGTCGCGATGTCTAAGGAGGTCAAGAAACGTTCCAAGGATGAGCCATTCGCCATACAGCTTGGCACGATTCACCGGTCCAAAGGGCTGGAGTATAAATATGTATACCTCTTAGGATGTGTGGAAGGCTGCATGCCTCATGACTATGCACTGGAAGCATGGCGTGATGGAGACCGCAAGCCTATTGAGGAGGAAAGACGCCTATTATATGTAGCTGTTACCCGGGCATGCTCCGAGCTTTATATGTCCATTTCATCAAAAAGGCGCGGCAAATCAGCCAAACCTTCCCGTTTCTTAAATAGCTTGAAAAAAGGAGCCGCCATGACCGCAAAATAAGGAAGGGTCCCTATGTATCCCGGATTTATTCGGGAGAACGGCGGCCGTTTCCATCATGCGGGCAAGGGGCTCCTTCCCTTTTTATTTTTTGTTCATCATTTTTGAGATTGTATTAAAATCAAGGGATTTCCCGTCCTTAATGATTGAATTGACCAACTGGTCCTCCATCTCTTTTGGAACCGGTTTATTAGCAATTTGGGATACCTTCTTAATAACGGAACGGACCGTTTTCTCATCTTTGAAATTTGCATTCTGCAGGGAATTAGCCAATTCCATAATTTCTTTCATGTTTACGCCTGTTTTCTTCTCCATGTTTTTAAAGAACCCGTTATCCATATTTCAGCCTCCTTCTCGATAATGCCATCATATGATGCCCAGCCTGAAGATGTGTTTAAGAATTTATATATAAAAAGGGTCCAGCTGGACTGAACCCTCCATCGTACTTTGTTAGTAAAGAAGAGACAACAGGATCTCTTCTTTACAACCATATTCAGATTAGCAGAAGCTTGCGCCGACAATTATCAACAGAATGAAGAGAACAACGATTAGCACGAAAGTAGAACCGTAGCCTCCACCGTAGCCTCCACCGCCGTAGCCATAACCGCCGCCGCAGCTGCCGCCGTAGCCGCCGCCGTAGCCGCCGCCACCGTAGCCGTAACATCCAAACATGTAAGTCACCTCGCTTTCGCTTAGTACACTCATAACATATGAGAAAAGCGGTCTCCCTGTCTGGGCTAAATTACAGCTTCAAATACCTATTTTAATTTGCCCTTGTCTCACCCTTGAGACATCCACTACAATTAAGGTAAAAACACAGCAAGGATTGAGACATTATGGATATTGAATGGAAAGAGTTAGACTTACATGATTCAGATTCATTACTTAATGAAGCACTTCACTTATATGATGAATCTTTTCCAGAGGAAGTGCGTGAAAGCCACGATCTTTTCCGACGCAGCCTGACCCTTAGCTCAAGCGAGAATGTCTATCATTTTCTCGTCGGCCTAGAGAATGGGAAGGTGATTTCGATGGCAACAGCCCATTATTTCGCTCGAGCCAATTTCGGATACATCGTCTATTTAGCTGCCCACCCAGAAAAGCGCGGGATAGGATTAGGGAAGAAAACGATTGAGGAAATGCGCAGGCGGCTTCAACTAGACGCAAAAGCAAGCGGCTACCCATCTCTTAGCGCTGTTGTCCTGGAGACAGAAAAAGAAACAACGGCCCATGATGAGGAGGAATATGCCATCAACCTCAAAAGACTAAAGTTCTTTGAGAGCTTAGGCTTCCAGATTGCCGAAGTAGAATATGTACAGCCTCCCCTTTTCCACGGGCAGATTCCCGTCCCGCTGTATCTGCAAATGAATATTCTAGATGAGACGGCATCCTTGACACCTGAGGATACCATCGAGGTTTTGTATAAAGAGAAATATAATAAGGTAAACCAAATCTCTTCGAAAGAGCTTGAGCTTTGCCTGCAACCCTAAAAAAGACAAGGCGCTTAACCTTGTCTTTTTTGTTCCAGCATTTATTTCATTTATCCCTTTGGTTTAAAAATTAAGGCTGCAAGAAAACCAAAAACAACAGCAGCAGAGATCCCGGAAGATGTAATCTCAAACATTCCAGTCAATACACCTACAAGTCCATGCTGGCCTGCCTCCTGCATTGCCCCGTTTACAAGGGAATTGCCGAAACTGACAATCGGAATCGTTGCTCCTGCTCCAGCAAAATTGGCAAGTGGTTCATACCACCTAAAGCCCCCAAGGACCGCACCAGTTACAACCAATAAACTCATCGTATGGGCAGGTGTCAGCTTGGCAATGTCAAAAAGAAGCTGGCCAATTACGCAAATCAGCCCGCCAACGACAAAAGCCCAAAAAAACATAGCTAGCATAAGCTTTCCTCCCTTCCCTACTCCATCTCAATAGACACAGCGTGTGCTATGCATGGAATGGATTCATTCTGCTGTACCGTTAGCGGCGAAAGCAAGGCCCCGGTTGCCGCTAGTAAAATCCGTTTATAGGTGCCCTTTTTCATCTCATTCAGTAAATGGCCGTAAAGGACGGTTGCAGAGCAGCCTGCCCCGCTCCCGCCAGATTGTACGTTCTGGTCATCCTTATAAAGCATAAGACCGCAGTCACGAAACCGCCCTTCCTTCAACTTCAGACCCTTTTGCTCTAATAGATCCTGAGCTGTCGCTTGGCCGATTTTCCCAAGATCCCCCGTCACAATTAAATCATAATGGTCGGGCTTTAAATTGAAATCGCTGAAGTGAGCAGCAATGGTATCTGCCGCAGCCGGTGCCATCGCTCCTCCCATATTGAACGGGTCTGCCATCCCCAAATCAATTACTTTTCCGATTGTCGCACTCTTCACAACAATTTGATTCGAAGCAGCTTTCTTATTCTGCTCAAGCAGGGCAGTTCCTGCACCAGTCACGGTCCACTGGGCGGTCGGCGGCTTTTGCCCCCCGTACTCTGTTGGATAGCGAAACTGCTTCTCGATGGCCGCATTATGGCTCGATGCACCTGTCAGCACCTTCTCCGCCCCTCGGTAATTGACGACAAAGGCTGCGAGTGCCAGCCCCTCCATCGATGTTGAGCATGCACCGAACAGCCCTAGATACGGAATCGCCATTGTTCTTGCCGCAAAGCTTGTCGGGGTAATTTGATTCACTAGATCTCCCGCAAACAGGAATTGAATATCCTCATTTTTCAAGCCCTTTTTCTCTATCGCACAGCTGGCCGCCTCTTCAAGGAGGACACGATGCGCTTTCTCATAGGAATCCTCATTGAGCCATAAATCATCATGAATAATGTCAAAATCATCTCGAAGATGCCCTTGACCTTCAAAGGGGCCTACGCTGACACCCGTGGATGTAATCACAGGATGATTCTGAAAAAGCCAAGATTGTTTGCCACTCAGCATAATTACCCTCCTATTATCATTTGATATATTTGCTTGATCAGCGCAACGACAAAGGCAGAGAATACACCGAATACAATAACCGACCCTGCCAGTTTGAACATATTGCTTCCCACACCAAGGACGAGCCCCTCTGTACGGTGCTCTATCGCAGCTGAAATCACTGAGTTTCCAAAGCCTGTCACCGGAACAGCACTTCCTGCGCCGGCATATTGTCCAATCCGGTCATATACACCAAAGCCCGTCAGAAGCATCGCGATGAAAATCATCGTAGCAACCGTTGGGTTCCCTGCCGTCTGCTCTGTGAAATTAAAGAAAAAAATATAAAAGTACGTAATCAATTGCCCGACTAAACAGAAGCATCCTCCCACCCAAAAGGCCTTTAAGCAATTCTTTAAAACCGGACGTTTCGTCTCATATTTTTGTTCCAATTTCTCATATTGTTTTTGCTCAGGTGTTTTATTGTTTTTAGCCATTGCCCTTCACCTACCTAAGTCATTTCTTTTTCAAGATTTTCTATCTTTCCAAACCATTTCTTTGCCTTCTCTTTTGAATAACCTTTATCCTGTACTTGAACGATTAGTTCGACAACCTCAAGAAATATTTTCATGTCACTCGAGATGACAATGTCATAACCTTTAAACCTCTTATTCAAATCACTAGTCAAGTCTTTATCGATTGATGCCATCTTGAAGCGTTTCAAATGCTTCACCTTATAGGCAACCAATATGTCCTTTCCATTCTGCACGACCGCCACATCATATATTTCATCATGATCGGCAACGGTCTTTTTGATTTTCTCGAGCGGTGCTTCCTTATCCCCGCCCAAATACACAGGGTCCATGTCTACTGATGAGATAAGCGACCGAATGGCTTCCTTGCTGCTCGAATCACCAGCACATCCCCCTAAAAAAATCGAGAAAAGAAGCATGGTTATTGATACCAGATAGATTTTCCTCACTATTTTTTCACCCCTACTATAAAACTCACTCGACTTTATTCTCTGCCTGATTCGAAATTTTATCCGCAGGCTTACAAATAAAAAAACGCCGCATTAGCGACGTTTCACTTCATTTATCCTTGCTGGCGGACCGCCTTCTTCCATTTCCCGCATCCGCAGCCTTTCTTCTTTACCGCGGAGGTTCCTACCTTAGGTACCGGCTGAATGACTTTTCTTTGTCCTTTCACTATTCAGGTCCTCCTTCCTCCCCCAGATGTTATACTTTATGAAAAAGGGAGGAGGTTTGTCTATTATAAATGTCCTCACTCGTCAGATGGCTAGAAACGGACGATTTTGATCCCTTTGATTTGTTTAATCGGATGTTTAATCCACTTCTTCCCGAACGCCACCTTTATATAGACAAATTCTCCTTTAACCTTTTCAACCGTTCCCCTCAGCGTCTTCCCCTCAATAAAGAAATCACAGATGGGTCTCGGCATCAAGGCTGGTATTTGAGCCAAGTAACGAACCAATTCATCCTTAGTCATATCCTCTAGTTTCTTGCGCTTCGTACCATTCAGGTAAGAAGTCGCCTCATCAGCATCCAAAAGTTCAGTACGTTCATCCTTCTTTTTCTCTACACCGAAACTTAGCACTGTCGGCACCTCTCCCCCATCAAATGGCACCTCCTCCACTTTCGAATCGCCTTCAGCTCGTTCCATCATCTCCTTTGCTGCCAAATTCGTAAAAAAATCATCAATCTCCACTATTTCTTCTTCCATTATGCGTAATTTTAATTGTTCTTTATCAAGCCAGGCATTGGCCGGCAGTATCCCTTCTTGCTCATGTTTATTGCTCATCATATACCCTCCTGACCCGCGAACTTTACCTACTCATTCATATGCGCGAAAGCCTAGGAATATTTCCAAGCTGCAAAGAACGAAAAAAACGCCCGGCATGACAGTCCCATACACGAGGCGTTTCTTATTTTATTGCTGCTTCATTTTCGGATCGAGAGCATCCCTCAGTCCGTCTCCTAATAAGTTAAACCCAAGTACAGTCAGCATGATGGCAAGACCTGGGAAGAAAAGCGTACCAGGTGCCTGAACGAGATATCCTTTCGCATCCGCCAGCATTTTCCCCCATTCTGGTGTAGGAGCCTGAGCGCCAAGCCCAAGGAACCCTAGTGCTGCTGCTTCAATAATGGCTGTCGCTATAGCCAATGTTCCTTGAACAATAATCGGTGTGATACTGTTTGGCAAGACATGATGGAAGATAATCCTGCCATCTGACATGCCCAGTGCATTCGCTGCCAATATGTATTCCTCCTGCTTTACGCTTAGCACCCTCGAACGGATTAACCTTCCGAAGGTCGGAATATTAATTACCGCAATCGCGATAAGGGCATTTTGAAGAGATGGTCCCAAAATAGATACAATCGCAATCGCGAGCAAAATGCTTGGAAAAGCAAGCAGGATGTCAAAGAACCTGGAGATGACCGTATCGATCAAGCCTCCATAATAGCCCGCAATAAGACCAAGCATAGCCCCGATAATAACGGATCCTAAAACGGAAAAGAATCCTACCCAAAGCGAGATTCTTGCCCCATGGATGACACGAGACAGAATGTCCCGCCCAAAGTCATCTGTTCCAAACCAATTATCGGCCGATGGAGGCAGCAATCGCTTGGTTAAATCTTGCTCATTGATGCCATAAGGCGCTATGAACGGGGCAAATATCGCCAATAACACGAAGAAGAGAACAATGCCGAGACCAACAAGCGCTAAGCGGTTTCTCTTAAAAATAATCCAGGCCTCAACCCAGGGAGATTTTGGTTTTGTATCAAGCTGTAATTCTGTCTTTCCAGCCAACTCCGCCACTATATTCACATCCTCTATTTGGAGTATTTTATTCTTGGATCCACTAGTGCATAGAGAAGATCGACGATTAAATTAATAAATACAAAGGCTGTCGCAATCAAAAGAATGCCTGATTGTATAACCGGATAATCCCGGTAATTAATCGCATCATATAAGTATCTTCCAATCCCAGGCCAAGCGAAAATCGTCTCAGTTAAAATAGCTCCCCCGAGAAGAAGGCCTGTCTGCAGTCCAATAACGGTCAGGACAGGGATGAACGCATTTTTTAAGGAGTGCTTGTACACCACCCAAAACATGCTAACCCCCTTCGCCCTTGCTGTACGGATGAAATCAGATTTCATCACTTCCAGCATCGTAGAACGGGTCATTCTGGCAATTATGGCCATTGGGATCGTTGCAAGTGCAAAGCTTGGCAATATCAAATGCTTAACAGCTGTAACAAATTGCCCAAAATTGCCTTGTATCAACGTATCAATTAAATACAAATTGGTAATCGAATCAATCGGATCACGGACATTCTCCCTTCCAGAGGTCGGAAGCCATCCTAATTGGATAGAAAACGCCCACTGCTCCATTAGTCCCAGCCAAAATATTGGCATTGACACACCAATCAATGCCAATACCATCGCCAAGTAATCAAACCAAGAATTTGAAAACCATGCACTGATAATACCGGCGTTGACGCCAATAAACACTGCAAGCAGCATAGCAACAAACGTCAGCTCCAATGTTGCGGCGATATAGGGCCACACTTCCTCTGCAATTGGTGTCTTCGTCCTTAAAGAGGTTCCCAAGTCACCGGAGAATAATTGTTTTATGTAATCGAAATATTGGATATACCAAGGCCGGTCAAGCCCTAGCTCCTTCGTCAAATTGGCAATCGCGTCAGCCGTCGCCCGTTGACCGAGAATGACCTGAGCAGGGTCACCTGGAATCGCCCGTACAATTGCAAAGACGATGATCGTCATGCCAATCAAAACCGGTATAACGGATAATAATCTCCTAATCGTGTAAGATAGCATGTCACTTTACCCCCATAATGAAAGGGACAGCCCAATAGATTGTCATGCTTATCGGGTGCCCCTTCCTCATAAACTTTTACTTAAACTCTACGGTTTTGAAATAATCAGAGCCAGTTGGATGCGGCACAAAGCCTGAGATATCCGCTGCGGCAGCTAATAATGGTGTAGAGTGAACGAGTGGAATCCATGGAGCATCTTCGTGAATGATTTCTTGTGCTTGCTTATATAGTTCATTCCGTTTTTCTTGGTCAACTTCTGTTTGTGCCTCAATCAAGATATCATGGAGCTTATCATTGGCATAGTAGGAATAGTTATTGGACCCAATGGAATCCTTATCTAGCAATGTGTAAAGGAAGTTATCCGGGTCACCATTGTCACCAGTCCATCCGAGCATATAAGCTGGGTAATCCCCATCAGCTGCCTGGTCAAGATAAGTTGCCCAGTCAACCGTTTTAATTTCTACGTCTACGCCAACTTTGCCCCAGCTTTCTTGGATAACTTGAGCAATTTTATTTCCTTCAGGGATATATGGACGTGCAACTGGAATCGCCCATAGCTCTGCCTTAAATCCATCCGGATAGCCTGCTTCTGCGAGCAATTTCTTGGCTTTATCCAAGTCAAACTCATAATCAGAGATTTCATCATTGTAGCCTTCAATGGAGTCAGGCATCGGGTTCTTTGCCGGCACCGCTAATCCAGAATAGAAGGAATCAATGATGGATTGTTTATCTACTGCATGGCTGAGCGCTTGACGCACTTTGACATTATCAAATGGTTTTTTCGTCACATTGAAGCCAACATAGCCGACATTCATTGCCGGTCGCTCAATGGCTTGAAGATTGCTGTCAGATTTGATCTTCTCCAAGTCAGTTGGATTTACACCATCCATTAAATCAATCTCACCTGTAGATAATGCATTCAATCTTGCAGAGTTATCAGGAATAACTTTGAAGATCAATTGGTTTAATTTTGGCTGGCCATCCACATAATAGTCTTCGTTTTTCTCTAGAACGATGCTGTCATTTGCCTTCCACTCAGCAAACTTAAATGGTCCTGTTCCTACTGGGTTTTTGCTGAAATTCTCATCGCCCTGCTCTTTAAGCGCTGTTGGGCTCGCAATTCCAAAGCTGCTCATTGCCAGGTTCTTCAAGAAAGGAGCTTGCGGGCGCTTCAGCGTAAATTCTACTGTATATTCATCCGTCGCTTTTACCTCTTTAATGACATGCCCTTCATCCCCTTTGTAGCCTCCAAACATCGTGTAATAAGGGAATAGCTCTTCATTCCCGTTCATCCAGCGTTCAAAGTTAAAGACGACTGCTTCTGCATTGAAATCAGTTCCATCATGGAACTTAACATCCTCACGAAGCTTGAGCGTGTACTTCAGTCCATCCTCTGACGGAGTCCACTCCTCTGCAAGTCCAGGATGAAGAGTCGTATCCTGCTCTCCATACGTCAATAGCGTTTCAAATACGTTAATGGTTACTTTATAAGATTCCCCTTCTGTTGTTGTGATTGGATCTAAAGAGGTAGAATCCCCGCCGCGGCCATATACAAGTGTATCCTTCTTATCGCCGCTTTCGCCTGATTTTCCTTTTGTTTCCTCATCTCCTGAACTACAGGCTGCTAGAAACAAACTGGCAATCATAATACTTACCATGGCTAGCAATAGCTTCTTTTTCATCAAACGTGTAACCCCCTATTTTTTGATTTTATTATCATTGCTGATGGCATCATCATATAGATGACATGCAGCATAATGACCCTTCTCAACATCCTGATAGACCGGATGAATGGATTTACAGGCATCCATTGCATAGACACAGCGAGTATGGAACGCACAGCCGCTTGGCGGATTTGAAGCGCTCGGAATATCACCAGTCAATTCAATTCTCTCCCTCTTAATATCCGGGTCAGGAATGGGAACGGAGGAAAGAAGAGCTTTCGTATACGGATGGAGCGGATTTGTATACACCTCTTCACTATCAGCCAATTCAACCAATTTCCCGAGATACATAACACCAACGCGGTCGCTGATATGCCGAACAACTCCAAGGTCATGCGCGATAAATATATAGGTCAGGCCAAATTCAGCCTGGATATCCTTAAGTAAATTCAAAACCTGTGCCTGAATCGAAACATCGAGTGCTGAAACAGGTTCATCGGCGATAATTAATTTCGGCTTTGTCATCAAGGCACGGGCAATTCCAATTCTCTGACGCTGTCCGCCGCTGAATTGATGCGGATAGCGGTCCAAATGATATGTACTTAATCCAACGACATCCATCATTTCCCGGATGCGTTTTCTGCGTTCCTCTTTATTACCGACTCCATGGACAATTAGCGGCTCCTCTAAAATCTTCTTCACCGTATGGCGCGGATTCAAGGATGCATAGGGATCTTGGAACACCATTTGGATATCACGTCTAACAGCCTTCAGCTCACTTTTGGACATCTTCATAATTTCCTTGTCCTCAAAGACGATACTTCCTTCGGTCGGATCCATCAATCTCATCAGGAGCCGTCCTGTCGTCGACTTGCCGCAGCCGCTCTCCCCAACAATCCCTAGTGTTTCTCCCTTTTTCACGTAAAAGGAAACATCATCTACTGCCTTCACCTCGCCTTGCTTGCGGCTGAGGATTCCTCCATTGATTGGGAAATACTTCTTCAGGCCATTAACCTTTAATAACTGCTCCGTCATGAGCCGCTTCCCCTCCCTCTCCTTGATATAACAGGCATCTTACCATCTGCCCCTCATTTGATATCTTCTGCAAGGATGGAGACACGGTACCGCATGCCGGCATGGCATATTCACAGCGCGGTGCAAACACACAGCCATTATCAATGGTACCTGGCTTAGGCACATTGCCCGGTATGGAATACAGCTTGCTGTCCTTTTGACGAATATCAGGCACAGACTTTAGCAGCCCCTTTGTATATGGATGTTTCGGGTTCTTAAATATATCCCTGACATTCCCCTTCTCCACAATCTTGCCTGCATACATGACGAGCACTCGGTCGCATACCTCTGCAACAACCCCAAGATCATGCGTGATAAGAATAATCGATGTATCGGTCTTTTCATTTAAATCCTTCATCAATTTCAAAATTTGCGCCTGAATCGTCACATCAAGTGCTGTCGTCGGCTCATCGGCAATCAATATATTCGGCCGGCACACCATGGACATCGCAATCATAACCCTCTGTCTCATCCCGCCTGAAAGCTCATGGGGATAATTTTTCATCATACTCTCAGCCCTTGGCAAACCAACCTGCTTTAACATCGCCACACATTCAGCAAATGCCTTTTTCTTATTCGTATCATGATGGAGCCGATATGCTTCTGTCATCTGCTGTCCAACCGTAAACAACGGATTCAAGGAAGTCATCGGCTCCTGAAAAATCATTGAAATTTGGTTTCCCCGAATCTTTCTCATCTTCGTCTCCGGCAATTTAAGCAAATCCTCACCGTTAAATATGACTGAAGAAGCAGAATCAACGATTGCCGGCGGCTTAGGCAATAGTCCCATAATTGATAGGGACGTCAGACTCTTCCCGCTCCCTGATTCTCCAACAATCCCGAGGATTTCTCCTTTTTTTAGCTGAAAATCAACCTTCTCAACCGCAGGAACCTCTTTACCATCTGTCCGAAATGAGATAGTCAATTCTCTTACATCTAAAACCACAGAGTCCCCCAAACAATTCCCTCCTGCACATTATGTATTATTATTTGAGTAATATAAATTATTAAAATATTATGATTTATTATGTCACAGGTTTTGGAAAATGACTACAATTTATTTGATTTTTTTACTTTACTTACCATTTTTTCTTTATCTTTCCCTTTAATAAAATAGTGTAATAGTCTGTCTATTTTTATGGTTAAAAGAAGAGATTCATGCATAAAACCCTAGGAGAATGTTAGTAGGTTGATAATAGATTTGACTAAGCGAAAGGGGGGGATAAGCTCGACTTACTGGCTTTCTCCCGCACTTCCACCACCTCTCCTAT
>NZ_JBJEFJ010000067.1:51931-57374 GCF_051873915.1 Pradoshia sp. | reverse complement strand
CGGATGTTTCAATAGGCAAAAAGGATTGTCAGCATCTGTGAAGAATATTTACAAATAGAATCTATCTGAAGTGAGCACAGATGAACAGGATTACCCGCTGCCAGGTTGGTAGACTGAGCAATGAGAGGAGGAGTTCATATGGAGGGCCTGCAACGAATGATTGATGGCATTCATTATATCGAGAATCATCTGACAGATGAGCTGCGGATAGAGGAGATTGCGGCTGCTGCTTGTATGTCGAAATTCCACTTCCAGCGGCTGTTCAGCATGCTGACAGGCTATACAGTCAGCGAGTATATCCGCAATCGGCGGCTAACCGTTGCTGCACAGGAGCTTATTCATACGAGGGCAAAGGTCATTGATGTGGCAATGAAGTATGGCTATGACAGTCCAGAGTCATTCACAAAAGCCTTTCAGCGCATCCATGGTATTACGCCGTCAGCGGTCAGGAAAGACAGCCGATTCTTAAAGGCTTATCCAAGACTCTCCTTTCAAATTCAGATAAAGGGTGATGTGGAAATGGAATACAGGATGGAGGAAAGAGCGGCTTTTACGGTTGTAGGAAAGAGCATTCGGACAACGGCAGAAGGAGGTCAGAACCATCAGGATATTGCGGCCTTTTGGATTGAAGCGAATGGGAATGGATTGGCCGCAGAGCTTGCGAAGCAGTCGGGTCCGCTTGGTCTTTTAGGTATCTGCCTTGATTTCGATCAGCTGCAAGAGAATTTATCTTATATGATTGCTGCTGAGAAGCGGGATACATCTATTCATGCGGGATGGGAGGAGCGGGTGATTCCGGCAGCAGCTTGGGCTATCTTTCCGGTAAAGGGTGCTATGCCTGATGCCATGCCAAAGGTATGGGAGCGGATTTTCTCTGAATGGTTCCCGTCTACTGGCTATGAGCATGCAGGAGGGCCGGAGATGGAAGTGTATATGTGCGATGGAGATCCTTCCTCGGATGATTATTATAGTGAAATTTGGATACCGGTTAAGAAGGATAAATAATAAAAAGGTTCGAAGTCCACAAAGACTTCGAACCTTCCGTTTGTTCATTAATCACTGCTGGAAGACTCTTCGCGAATCTCGCCAACGATGTTTTCTAATATATCCTCCATTGTCACGAGACCGGTAATCTGTCCTGTCTCGTTAGTCACGATAATCATATGCATCCGGTTCTTTTGCATCTCCAATAGCACGCTCTTGATTGATGCAGTTTCTGGAAATGACGGAATCTCATGAATGAAATGTGTGACAGCTTGATTGCGTCCGGCTGCGATATTGGTGAGCATTTCCTTCGTATTAATGAAGCCAATGATATGGTCTGAACCTGCAGCCTCCATCACTGGGTACCGGGTATATTCCTGTTGATCAAGGACAGCGATGATAT
This sequence comes from Pradoshia sp., assembly GCF_051873915.1. Taxonomy (NCBI): domain Bacteria; kingdom Bacillati; phylum Bacillota; class Bacilli; order Caryophanales; family Bacillaceae; genus Pradoshia; species Pradoshia sp. The sequence continues at coordinate 55,987 of NZ_JBJEFJ010000067.1, read as the reverse complement.
CATCCACAGTCATCTGTTTCGTCAGGTAGACCATTTCCGATTTTGGTATCATGATATCCTTTAATACACGGTCCTCGAATGAGAAGATATTCTGAAGGTACGAGAGCTCGGTTTCGTTGATCTCACCGCCCTTATAGCTTTGGGTGACAATCAGCTGAAGCTCTTCCTCTGAATAGACCGTCTCATGACCAGCAGGCTTCACGCCAAACCATCTGAGGAATACACGTGATGAGCCGTTTAAGAACCGAATAATCGGATTGGTGATTTTTCCAAACCAATAAAGCGGAGCAACGAGCATTAAGGTGACTCGTTCAGAATATTGAATGGCGAGTGTCTTCGGTGCCAATTCGCCAAAGACAACATGCAAGAATGTGACAATCGCCAGGGCAATCGCATAGGAAAGCACAGTTGCTAATGCATCTGCAACCTCAAATCTCTCGAAGACCGGGTGGAGCAATTTCTCAACGGTCGGTTCTCCTAATGCTCCGAGTACCAATGCTGTAATCGTAATCCCAAGCTGGCAGGCAGATAAATAGTAATCTAGGTTTCCGGTCACCTTCTTTGCCAAGACCGCCTTTTTATTTCCCTCGGCAATCAGCTGTTCAATTCTTGACATCCGCACCTTCAAAATAGCAAATTCTGCTCCGACGAAGAAAGCCGTCAATCCAATAAATACAACGACCAAAAATAAGTTTAAAGCAATTAATCCGTCCAATTAGTTCCTTCTGTTTAAGAAGGATTCACCTCCAAATGAATTAAGATCGTATTCTATTAAAGCTTCCGCAGGGTTACTTGTTTGATAGAGTGGTTGTCCATTTTTTCAACCGACCACACGTATTCCCCATGTTTCACTTCATCACCTTCATGGACTTCTTCGATGCTTTGAAGATGAATCCAGCCAGCGATTGTATCCACATCATCACTTTCTTCAAATGTCAGTCCAAATCGATCTTCAATCTCGTCTAATAGGACGCGGCCGTTCATGAGATAGCGATGCTCTCCAATGGCCTGTATATCTGCTGTCTCTTCTTCGTCAAATTCATCCCGAATCTCTCCAACGATTTCCTCGAGCACATCCTCCAATGAAAGGATTCCTGAAGTACCGCCATATTCATCAATGACAAGGACCATATGAACCTGTTCCCTTTGCATCGTCAAAAGAGCATCCTGAATCCGTGTTGTCTCAAGTACGAATGGTAATTCCCGGACGAAATCCTCCGGCTTAGAATCCCGTTTCGCAACAATCTGAGTGAGCATCTTCTTGACGTTCAGGATTCCAACAACTTTATCTTTATCCCCGTCCTCAACAACAGGATAGCGGGTGTAATTATTCTCATCCAAAATAGAAATGATTGTGGGATAGTCCATGCCTTTATCAAGTGTAACCATCTCTGTACGCGGAACCATAATATCCTTTGCGACACGTTCATCAAAGGAGAAGATATTCTCCATATAGGAGAGTTCTGTCTTATCAATTTCCCCGCCCTGGAAGCTCTGGGCCATGATAATCTTCAGCTCTTCCTCTGAATAGGCTTCATCATGTCCGGCAGGCTTTACCCCAAATAATCGCAGGAAAAGACGAGATGTTCCGTTCAATGCCCATATGAAGGGGCTCATGATTTTCCCAAACCAGTAAAGAGGCGGGGAAAGAAGAAGGCTCATTCGTTCAGCATATTGAATGGCCAATGTCTTCGGCGCCATTTCCCCAATGACAACATGGAGGAAGGTGACGAGTATAAAGGCAATTGCATAGGAGAGGGCAGAGGATAGAGCCTCTGAAACATTTAAGACATCAAATAATGGGTACAATATTCTTTCAACAGCCGGCTTCCCAAGCGCACCAAGCCCAAGGGCGGTAACGGTGATGCCGAGCTGACAGGCAGACAGGTAATAATCGAGGTCGCTGGCCACTTTCTTGGCTGTAAGGGCTTTTTTATTTCCTTCAGCGATTAATTGGTCGATCCTAGACATGCGGAGTTTGACGACGGCAAATTCAGCCCCGACAAAAAAAGCGGTCATAATGAGTAAGATGATCAAAAGTATCAAATTTGTGAACGTAATTATATCCAATTACTTCCCTCAAATGAGGGATTCACCTCCAGGTTTATATTCTGAATCTATTTAATAGTTGGAAAATATTTGGCAGTATGGTGCCAAAGTACGTAAAACCTTGCTGTAACTAAGGTTTGATGGCCGGTAAGGCCGAATGAATCATGAGGTATTACAAACACGTTCCCAACGCGGCCACCTCCCTTTAATTATTATTTTGGCAAAAGTATAGCATATGGGTGAATTCGCCGTACAGTAAAATGATAGATGCTTTTATAGGAAAGAAAAAAGTGGAGAGAGGCAGTTTTTGAAGCATAGATAAAGGGTAAGTATAAGAATTTGAAGGGAAACATTCGGGATAATTTATTATTTACATAATAGTATAATCTCGTTGAGTTGGATTGAATGTTAAGTTATGAACTTATGGACATAAAGTTTTGTTCAATTTTGAGCATGTATTGGAGTCCTGAACAAGCTGGGACATCGATGCTGCTATACAGGAAGAAATGAAAACATGGATTGTCATTGGAGGCTGAAGCAATGAGTATAAGTGAAACTGCGCATAAGAATCATGAAAAGCTCTTTCCGGAACGTCAATCAACCTGGAAGGTCACCGACCCTGAGCTGCTAGAGATCTTTGAGAACTTTGCCTTTGATGAGGTGATGGAGCATGGGAAGCTGGATGAAAAGACAAGAATGCTGGTTATCCTTGCTTCCTTGATTGCTCAGCAAACCTTAAGTGAATACAAGACCATGCTGGAGGCAGCCTTGAATGTCGGCGTAAAGCCGATTGAGGTAAAGGAGCTTGTCTATCAGTCGGTACCTTATTGCGGATTTGCTAAAGTAGTGGATTTCATCGACTCTACGAATGAAATCTTAATCAAGCGCGGCATTGAACTGCCATTGAAGCGGCAGGCAAAGGTCACGAGGGAGACGCGCTATGAGAAAGGGTTTGCCTTGCAGAAGGAAATCTTCGGGGATGAAGCGATTGAAACGATGTACCGGAATTGCCCGGATAATCAGCTGCCTATTCAGCGCTTTTTATCGGATAATTGCTTTGGAGATTATTACACCCGCCAAGGCTTGGATTTGCCAATGAGGGAATTGCTTACTTTCTCGATGATCCTTTCACTCGGCGGATGTGAGCCGCAGGTGAAGGGACATATTCAAGGAAATGCCAATGTCGGCAATGATAAAGAAATGCTATTTGATGTCATTGTGCAGCTGCTTCCTTATCTCGGTTATCCGCGGACATTGAATGCGATTCGCTGCTTGAATGAGGCTTTGCCTGATGAACAGTAATTCGTAACCACATATTTGAGAATGGAGATGGACATATGATGAAAGCATTGATTGTTTATTTCACTCGAAGCGGGAATACGGAAACCGTTGCTCATACTATTGCGAAGGAGACAGGGGCGGATACCTTTCATCTGCGGCCGGCCTTTTCTTATTCTTATGATTACGAGGAGTGTGTGGAGGAAGCGACTAGAGAATATGACCGCCATGCGCGTCCGCTTTTAGCATCTGTTCCTGAGAATATGGATCAATATAATGTGGTGTTCATCGGGTACCCTATCTGGATGGGAACCATGCCGATGGCCATGTTCACATTCCTTGAAGAAACAGACTTTTCCGGTAAGCGGATCATTCCATTTTGTACTCATGGCGGCAGCGGCTTAGGCCATAGTGAACAGGATATTGTGAAGCTCTGTCCAGAGGCGACCGTGCTAAAGGGTATCGCAATTGATGGACAACATGCGGGGTCAAGTGCGTACAAAATCGAAGAATGGCTGCACAGACTTGGGGTTGAAACCATCAGTCATCGCCGGGTTTGATTTCATTGAAGAATGAGGAAGGCTCTCTGCTTGCTTAAGCAGGGAGCTTTTTGCTAGGGGGGATTTGTCAGGAGGCAGCCCTGATGACGCTGTTTTGGTTCGTGGGTAGTTCGAAGGGCGTATGGTTTCGCCTATGCACTCGGTTTATCGCTCATCCCGCATGATTATC